>JAABRS010000001.1 GCA_011390775.1 Clostridia bacterium
TTTAGAACTTTTTAAAGATAGGGATATAAAAACCGCTTTATATTACACAGTGATTATAGCTATAATCGCAGCTGTGATTTCAACTATCGTAGGAACTATCTCAGCTATTGGTATCTATAATATGAAAACTAATAGAATGAATCTTTTTTTGAATATAAATTATCTGCCAATTATCAACCCTGATATTGTTACAGGAATAGCATTGATGATTTTATTCTTATCAGCGAATATTAAATTAGGTTTTAGTACTATGTTGTTGGCTCACATAACTTTTGATATTCCCTACGTAATTTTATCAGTACTTCCAAAATTAAAGCAACTGGACAATAATATCACCGAAGCAGCCTTAGATTTAGGTGCTACACCCTTTTACTCTTTGAGAAAAATTATTATCCCCCAAATTAAGCCAGGTATAATTACTGGATTTTTAATAGCATTTACATTATCTATAGATGATTTTGTAATAAGTTTTTTTACAACCGGATCAGGAGTTACAAACTTATCCATTGAAATCTATTCAATGGCAAGAAGAGGAATATCACCAACTATTAATGCTCTATCATCTTTGATGTTAGTAGTCGTTTTAGGATTACTATTAATTATAAATAAAAGAACAACCTTACCAGTTAAGGAATAATGGAGGAAAAAATGAAAAAATATTTAATACTAATAACAATTTTAGTTGCACTGGTTTTATCCGGATGCAGCAGCTCACAGGAAGAAACATTAGACATATTTAACTATGGACAGTATATAGATGAAGAACTACTGGTAGAATTCGAAGAAGAATTTGGAGTTAAAATTAATTATGAAGAATATCCAACCCCTGAAGACATGTACACAAAGGTTAAAGCCGGAGGTGCAGATTACGATTTAATAATAACCGGTGAATATATGATTGAAAGAATGATTTCTGAAGATATGGTTCAAAAGATAAATTTTGATAATATACCAAATTATCAATATATAGATGAAAATTTCAAGAATCAACCATACGATTCTAACAATGAGTATTCTGTACCATATTTTTGGGGAACTTTAGGTATTGTTTATAATACTGAAACAGTTGAAGGAAATCCTGATTCCTGGGATCTTTTATGGGATGAAAATTACTCGGGACAAATCCTAATGATGGATAGTCAAAGAGATTCTCTTGCAGCTGCATTAAAAAAATTAGGGTATTCTCTTAATACAACGGATGAATCTGAAATTGAAGATGCTAAAAATTTACTAATAGAACAGAAACCTCTTGTAATGGCATACATTGTAGATGAAGCTTTAGATATGATGATTGCAGATGAAGCTGCTATTTCCTTAATATGGTCCGGAGAAGCTGTTGCAGCAATGGGAGAAAATGAAAAACTAAACTATTATATTCCAAAAGAAGGATCTAATATATGGATTGACGCTGCTTGTATCCCAAAAGATGCAGATAACAAGGAATTAGCTGAAAAATTTATTAATTTTATAACTTCAACAAACAATACTTTGAGAAATATTGATTATGTATGGTATTCTACTGTTCATACTGAAGCTTCTAAGGAAGTTGAGGAATTCTTATATGATAATCCAGCTTTTAATCCTTCTCAAGAAAATATTGATAAAGCTGAAATGTTTAGAGACCTTGGTGATAACTTAAAATTGTATGATGATGCTTGGACTGAAGTAATAGCCCATTAGATGGTAGATAATAGCTAACCTTACAAGCTTATATTTTTAAAATCTCTTAATTTTTTATAGTATATTTTATGATTTTTAATACAGCTATTTATATAGCTGTATTTTTCTAAATAATAGATAAAGCTTTTAATAGATCTTTCCGCTATAATATATTTAAGTACACTTTTGCCTACCTTTAATTCTCTATTAATTCTACTTGTAATTTCCTCGTATGTCATAGGCTCATTCAAATAATTAATTATTTGAATGAAAAAACTATTTATCACATCTACATTTTTATTTACAGTTTCTTCTTTGTTTTTTATCATTCCTTTATGACTAACTACATAATGATTATAATCTAAATTCATGATTTTTCTTTTGCTTTTTAGATCAATATCAATATCAAATATATATGGTATTTTAGTTTTCTTTAATACATCTTCAGATAGTACGGTGTCTCCCAGATATACAACATTATCTGGAGTTGAAAATCCGCAGTGGTTAAAAGAATGTCCAGGTAATTTCTCTACTTTAAATTTTTCATCATCTAAAACTATTATTTCTTCTTTTTGCACTACATAATCCACTTTAATCCTCTGTGTAGGATACATTTCTTCATAGTTTACACTTTTAGCTCTAATTACTTTTTCTATAAAAAATCTTGGATTATCAAAGAAATATGCTTCATATTCTGGCATTATAACATTGCTACCAAACTGACTTTTCAAATAAACTACTGAATTAGCATGATCTACATGTCCGTGAGTACAAATAATGTATTTAGGAAAAATGTTTTCTTTTTTTAAAAACTCAATATATTCTTCATAATTATTGTCATTTAAATGTCCTGGATCTATTACTACATAGTTATTATCTTGTAGGTTATAGAAACATGATGTCATTCCTTTATTTTCCAGTATATATGTTTTTTCTTCTATCTGTTTAAGCTTCATCTTTCCTCCAAGTTATTTAAGTATTTTCGGGCTATATTTGTCAAAGTTTTCTTATCATTTATATTCGAATTTTCCAGTACTTTATCCAATAAATAATCTAAAAGATCACCTACTAATTTTCCCTCTTTTACCCCTAGATTTTTTATGTCCTCTCCATTTATATTAAGATCTTTTTTGTTTAAGGGTTCTTTATTTTCAAGTATTAATCTGGTCTTTTCCTTCAGGTTATTTACTTTATCCATTCCAGCTATATCAGATTTTCCTTTTATATCTGCTATGTTTAACTTAAAAATATCATCTAATCTTTCTTTACCTACATTTTTAATAAATCTCTTCACGCCTTTTTCTTTTATAGATATGTCTTTTAGATAATGGTACCTTATCAACACTCTGACATTTTCAATAGTTTTGTTGTCATACCTTAATCTTTTTAATATTTCTACACTTTTTTCAGCTGATTTTATGTGGTGTCCTTTAAAGTGACCTTCGCTGTCTTTGTCTAAAGTAAAGGTTTCAGGTTTTGATATATCGTGTAATAATGCCGCTAATCTTAGATCTAATTTTGATTCGATATTTTCTAATACTGATATAGTATGTTCGTAAACATCTTTATCATGGTACTTGTTATTCTGTTCAAATCCTATGGAATCATATATTTCAGGAATAATGTATTTCATTATATTTGTTTTTATAAGAGCTCTTATGCCTTTTCCAGGTCTTTTAGATAGTAATATTTGATCAAATTCAACTCTTATTCTTTCAGGACTTACATTCTTTATGTTTGAATAGTTTTTTTCTATACTTTTTTTAGTTTTTTCCTCAATTTCAAAATTCAATGTAGTCATAAATCTAATTGCCCTTATCATTCTTAAAGCATCTTCTCTAAATCTTTCATCTGGTTCCCCTATAGTTTTGATAACTTTTGATTTAATATCTTCTATACCCTTATATAGATCATATACTCTTCCATTTATATCACAGTAAAGTGAATTAATAGTAAAATCTCTTCTCTTTACATCCTCTTCAATTCTATTAGAAAAAATTACTTTTTCCGGCTTCCTATTATTTATATATTTAAAATCTTTCCTAAATGTTGTTATTTCATAGTTTTTTTTGTTATATACCAATGTAACCGTACCGTATTTTATACCAGTAGGTATTACTTTTTCAAAAATTTTTATTACTTCATCGGGTTTTGCATCTGTTGCTATATCATAGTCATTAATCTCTAATCCTAAGTAATAATCACGAACAGCACCACCAACAACATAGGCTTTAAAGTTATTGTTTTCTATTTTTTTTAAAATTTCTTTTACATCTTTATTTAATTTCACACTAACAACTTCCTTTTTATTAAATTATATCATATAATGTAAGTTAAGATTGATTTTAAGGAGGATAATTTGAAAACAAGAAAAATACTTATTCTAATAGTTGTTTTTATGTTTATATCATCATTTACATACAATTATACAGAAGCAAGTTCTATAATAAATGATACCCAACAATTAAAAAATTATATCATGGATAGTATATATAATAGAGAAAGTGTTATAACTCTTAATTATAAAGGTAGTAGTAGTGATTTAGAAAAAACTTTAAATTCAATTCTAAATAGCGATCCTTATATTAACTATTCTATAAATAGTTGGCAGTGGTCATACGAAGGATATGAAAATAATATCAACATAACCATAAGAGTAAATCATCTTCTTACTAAAAATCAAGAAGATGAAATTGATAAAAAAATAAATTATGTTTTATCGGATATTCTAAGTCCAGAAATGACTTCTCATGAAAAAATTAAAGAGATTCATGATTTTATAGTATTAAACACAGAATACGATACTAGTTATACAAATTACACCCATTATGATGCTCTATTTGAAAATAAATCTGTTTGTAATGGCTATGCATTATTAGGTTATAAAATGCTTAAAACAGCAGGTTTTGATGTAGGATTTGTAGAAGGTACTGCTAATGGAGAAAATCACTTATGGAATGTAATCAATCTCTCCGGTAATAGATACCATTTAGACATAACCTGGAATGATCCTGTTCCTAACTTAGATTATCCAATCTACGATTATTACATGTTAACCGACAATGAAATATCAAAAGATCACCAGTATAAAGGTAGCTTAAGCACTACAACACCTTATCATAGAATTTTAAATATTGATATTTCTTCTAAGCTTAATAGAAATAACGAATTGATCGAATTAATGAAAGATATTGATTTATACAAATACTATGATCCTATAGATATAATATTGGATGGTAAAAATATAAGTTTTGACCAACCACCTATAATTCAAAACGGTAGAACCCTGGTGCCATTTAGAGCAATCTATGAAAACTTTGGTATGGAAGTTGACTGGGTAGCAGAAGAAAGAAAAGCCATTGGTTATGATAATATATTAAATATAAGCATGAAAATTGATAGTGACAGAGCCTATATCAACAATATGGAATTTATCCTAGATACTCCCCCAATTATTGTTAATAGTCGTACTTTAGTACCGATAAGATTCATATCTGAATCTTTAGGTAAAGAAGTTAGCTGGGATAATGTTAATAGAAATGTAATTATAAAATGAAGGTTTAAACCTTCATTTTATTTATTAAATTCATAATATATTGAATTTATCGCTTTTTCAAAATCTTTATCCTCAATCCCAATTATAATATTTATTTCACTTGATCCCTGGTCTATCATTCTAATATTTATACCCTCTTTTCCTAGTGCTCCAAATATTCTGCTTGAGACTCCGGGTGTATAAGCCATTCTTTGTCCTACTACTGCAATTAAAGCTATGTTTTTAAAGACATCAATTCTATCAGGCTCACAGCTTTTTTCTATTTTATCAATTATTTTTTCTAGTTTTCCGTTTAAAAATTCGTCATCAATTACAATAGATACTGTATCTATTCCTGATGGTATGTGTTCAAAGGTAATATCATACATTTCCAATATAGAAAGTAGTTTTTTTACAAATCCAACCTCATTATTCATGTAGAATTTCTGTAATCCAATAACTGTAAATTCCTTCCTGCCTGCTATTCCCGTTATAGCTATATTTTCTCCATTTTTCTTTTCATTAGTTATAATGGTTCCTATGTCATCTGGATTATTTGTATTTCTAATATTAATGGGTATATTGGCTTTTCTAACAGGATAAATTGCTTCATCGTGAAGAACTTTTGCTCCCATATATGATAATTCTCTTAGTTCTTGGTAGGTTATGTTTCTGATTTTTTTTGGATTTTTAACTATTCTTGGGTCTGCCATCATAAATCCCGACACATCCGTCCAATTTTCATATATATCAGCTTTTAGATATCTTGATATCAAAGCTCCTGTAATATCAGAACCGCCTCGAGTAAATGTTTTTACCTCTCCTAATGGTGTAGAACCATAAAAACCGGGTATAACTGCTCTATCTGTTTTATTTAGCTTTTCTTTTATTAATCTTTCTGTTTTTTCTTCGTCTAGAGTACCATTCATATTAAAAAATATTATATCTTTACTATCAATAAAATCATATCCTAAATATTCAGCTAATATTAATGCGTTCAAATACTCTCCTCTACTAGCTAAATAATCAATAGAAATATTTTTATTAAAACTGCTTTTTATTTCATCTAAATATCTTTGGATATTTAAGTCTAAATTCAATTCTTCAATAATACTTTTATACCTTTCTTCTATCATATTAAATATTTCACCACTTGGCACATTATACTTTAAGTGAGCATGACATAAATAAAGAAGATCTGTAATTTTATTATCTTCATTCCATCTTTTTCCTGGAGCAGAAACAACTACATACTTCCTAGCATTATCCATTTTTATAATTTGAGCTACTTTTTTAATTTGTTTCCCTTCTGATAAAGATGTTCCTCCAAATTTTGATATTTTTAACATTTTGTTCCCTCCTAGCATACATATGTGTATCATAAAAAATCATATTATATACTATATACTATTTGTTAAGAAAAATAAACATTTTTATCAAAAAAATCCTGCAGATAATATTACCTACAGGATTCCTATTAATTTTTCTGATTATACATATGGTTTTTCTTCTACTTCTTCCTCTCCGTTTTCATTTTCTTCCAGAAGACATTCATGTTTAGAACCGTGAATTTCCAAAACTGGTATTACAAACATAAATCCCACTCCTGGTTCACTAAAACATTCTAACTCTTTGTTTATTTTTTTTACAATTCTATCTAATTTATCTTTTTCTTTAATTACACTTATAATCAACTTATTGTATGGCTTTCTACCATCAATTAATTTCCTCATGCTAGCCAACATAGGAACATTTACATGATGATCTAGTAAAACCTTACCCATACCCTGACTATCTATTGTTGTTGCACCTAATTCTTCTTCATAAAAGAGTTCATGTATCATATCAAGCTTATATACATCATTTAATACCAAAAATAAACCGTACATCCTACTCCTCCTTCTTTTAATGTTTAAATTATATCACATTTTTCTAGTATTATGTAATTATTTGTTAGATTCTTTCCTCAATCCAGCTTATAACGTCCTGTATTACTTCATCTTTTTCCATTTCATTTAATATTTCGTGATATAAATTATCGTATATTATTATATTTTTATCATCACTATTGATTTTATCTTTAAATCTAATGGAAGATTTGTAATTAATTATCTTATCTTCTTTACCGTGTAAAACAAGACAACTGTTATCAAATTTCTTTATATTATCTTCAATCCAGTTCATTCCACTTATCAAGAATTCATAGTATAATTTAATGGATATTTTTTTTAATACTAAAGGGTCTTTTATGTATTTTTCTACTACCTCTTTATCTCTGGATACATGTTTTCCCAAGTCGTTTTTCATTTTATAACCTGGATATATTTTATTGAAAGTTTTTATTAATGCACCGTTAATTCCTTTGGCACTGTCTGGTCTTTCTAGAGCTGCAGCCGAAAGTATTAATCCACTGACATCATTTTTATATTTAATACCATATCCAGCTGTAATAAATCCTCCCATACTATGTCCCAATATAAAAAGAGGAATATTTTTATTTTCTTCTTTTGCTAATTTAACTACTTCCTGAAGATCTTTGATGTAAGATTCGTAACTTTCAACCCAACCTTTTTGACCACCGCTTTTTCCGTGGCCTCTTAAATCATATCTATATACAGAAATATTTTTTCGATTAATTTTTTCAACTACGTAATCGTATCTTTCACAATATTCTGCCAATCCATGTACTATAATAAGTACAGCTTTTGGACTATTGCTTTTATTCGTAACAACATATAAATTTGTTGTATCAAAACTATCTATTATTCTTTTTTCCATAATTCTCCTTTATTCTAATAAGCCGGCAAAAAAAGCAGTGAATGGTATAGCTAAAACAATACCAATGCTTCCTGTTATGGCTCTTATTATTTCTGTTGCGATTATATCTAAATTTATTACTTCAACCATAGATGTATTATAAGCCATAAAAACAAGCAATATCGGTATCGAAGCCCCTGTATAGGCTAGTATTAATGTATTTGTCATTGTGCCCATGATATCCTTACCAACGTTCATGCCTGATTTTATTAAACTTAGCTTTGATATTTCCTCGTTTGCTTTTTTAACTTCATCCATAGATGAAGCTATGGATATACTAACATCCATTACAGCTCCTAAAGTCCCTATGATTATTCCTGCAAAAAGCAATCCTTTAAAATCAAACTCTACTCCGTTAGGAAGATACATTAACATTACAGCTTCTTCTGAACTTAATCCCGTTAGTTTTGCCAAATTTCCAATAGCAAATGCTATTACAGCCGCTATTGTAACTCCTGCAATTGTTCCTAATATAGCTGAATAAGATTTTTTATTAAATCCAGCAATCACCAACATAGTAAACACTGTAATTCCAACGGAACTAATTGTGGAGACTGTTATGGGATTTCCACCATTTAGTATAGCAGGGAGTAAATATTTCCATATAATAATTATGGTTACTGCCAAAGTTATCACTGCTTTTAGACCTTTAAATCTCCCTACAATAATTAACAGAGCGACAAAAAGTAAAACGGTGAATAAAATGTATCTATCTCTTACAAATCCTGATATGTTAACAATAAGTGTTCCCGATGTTTCGTCAAGCATTAGTAAAATGGAGTCACCTTTTTCTACGCGAATATTAAAGAATTCCATTCCTCCAAGATTGTTCTCAACAATGAATTCTCTGCCTTCATACTCTCCTTCTTTAACTAAAACTTTTACAACCTGCCTTCCCTGAATAGGGGAAGAAATATCTGAACCAAGATCATCCGCATCCATATCTGCAATAATTTCTACTACCTTACCTCTTACCGTCGTTAAACCTTCTGCCCCTCCTGTATTACCATAAGCTGTAAGTGTACTTAGTATTAATACTGTGATAAATATTAAGATTATTTTTTTCATATTACACTTCTATCGAATCACTAAAATTAATAATCTTTACTTCAGTATTCTTAACCTTTTCTTTGAATTCATTTACATCTGCTTTTATAACATCAAATGTATTATAGTGCATTGGTACAACAAGATTCGGTTGTATAAATTCAACAGCTTTAACCGCATCGTCAATATCCATAGTATAATTACCCCCAATAGGTAACAATGCGATATCCACGTTTTCATCAGCTAGAAGCTTCATATCCATAGCAAGTCCTGTGTCTCCAGCATGATATATTACTTTATCATTTAGATAAAATAAAAATCCTCCAGGATTTCCACCATCGTATGTTTTATCACCTATCTGTATTCCCGAACCATGGAGAGCAGGTGTCATTTTAATTTTTCCAAAATCAAACTTAGTTCTTCCACCTATATGCATAGTATGAACTTTTACACCCTGATTTGCTAAATATCTTCCTATTTCTGCATTACAAATAACTAATGCATCATCTCTTTTTGCTAATTCTACAGTATCTCCTATATGATCTCCATGACCGTGAGTTACGAAAATATGTGTTAGTTTAGGTATATCATCCAAAGATTGACTGCAGGAAGAATTCCCTTTTATAAATGGATCAACAATCCCTGTAAAGTTATTGTTTTGAATTACAAAAACTGAATGTCCGTAATATGTAAGTTTCATAAAATCACTCCTTATTTTATTTATGCTTTCTTTAATTATATTATAAATTTATTATTAAATAAACCTTAAATCTACTTGTTTATATAAATAAATTAATTGATTTTTAATATTTTTTTGTTATAATTACTGTAAGTCTCTAATCTATGGAGGTGCATTATGAACAATATATTTAATATTGGATTAGATATTGGCTCAACTACTGTTAAGATAGTAGTTTTAAATAGTCAAAACAACATAGTATATAAAGAGTATAAAAGACATTATTCAGATGTAAGAGAAACAGTTTTTAAAATGTTGGTAGATTCCAGCAAAAAAGTTGGTAATAATAAAATTAAAATAAATGTTACTGGATCTGGAGCCGTTGACGTATCAAAAGCTTTTGATATTCCTTTTATTCAAGAAGTAGCAGCAGGAACAGCAGCCATAGAAGAAAAAATACCTGAAACTGATGTTGCAATAGAATTAGGTGGTGAAGATGCTAAAATCACTTATATATCGGGTCAATTAGAGCAAAGGATGAATGGCTCATGTGCAGGAGGTACGGGAGCATTTATTGACCAAATGGCTATACTCCTTGAAACAGATGCTGATGGTTTAAACGAGTTATCAAAAAATCACAAAACTATATATCCAATAGCTTCAAGATGTGGTGTTTTTGCTAAAACAGATATTCAACCCTTATTAAATGAAGGAGCAAGTAAAGAAAATATTGCTGCCTCTGTATTTCAGGCTGTCGTTAACCAGACGATAAGCGGTTTAGCTCAAGGCAGACCCATACAAGGAAATGTAGCCTTTTTAGGTGGGCCTCTTACTTTTTTATCCCAATTAAGAGAAAGATTTATTGACACACTAAACTTAAGCAAGGATGAAGTAATTTTCCCAGAAAATTCACAATATTTTGTTGCCTTAGGAGCAGCAATTAATTCCAGGGATTCAAAGATTATAAATTTCGAAGAATTAATTAATAGAATAAACAATAAAAACAATGAGCCTATTCATAGAAAAAAAGAATTAGAACCTCTTTTTAAAAATCAAAAAGAATACGATAAATTTATAGAAAGACACAACAAAGCTAGAGTAGAAAGAGGTAGCATTGAAAATTATAAAGGAAATGTATATTTAGGTATAGATGCTGGTTCTACCACCACCAAAGTAGCTCTAATAGATGAAAACAGCAAACTTTTATATTCATTTTATGGCAACAACAAGGGAAATCCATTAAAATCAGCAACCAATGCATTAAGAGATATGTATTCAAAATTAAATGATGATATAGTTATAGCCAAAGCTACTGTAACTGGATATGGTGAACACTTGATAAAATCTGCACTTAAAGTAGATATCGGAGAAATTGAAACAATATCTCATTATAAAGCTGCCGATTATTTTGCTAATGGGGTTGACTTTGTATTAGACATCGGTGGACAGGATATGAAAAGTTTAAAAATTAAAAACGGTGTAATTGATTCAGTTATGCTAAATGAAGCCTGCTCATCCGGCTGTGGTTCTTTTATAGAAACTTTTGCAAAATCTTTAAATTTAGATGTTAAAACTTTTGCAGAAAAAAGCTACTTTTCAGAGCATCCTGTTGATTTAGGTACAAGATGCACAGTTTTTATGAACTCTAAAGTCAAACAATCTCAAAGAGAAGGCGCTACTGTATCGGATATAGCAGCTGGTATATCAGTATCAGTAATAAAAAATGCATTATTTAAAGTAATTAGACTTAAATCTTTTGATGATTTAGGAGATAAGGTTGTAGTTCAAGGTGGAACTTTTTATAATGATTCTGTACTAAGAGCTTTTGAAATAATTACGGGTAAAAAAGTTATTCGTCCTGATATAGCTGGAATAATGGGAGCCTTTGGAGCTGCAATAATATCAAAAGAAAGGTATAATAAAGGTAAATCAACTGTCTTAGACTACAATCAACTTGAATCTTTCGAAGTTGATAATCGTATGGAGAGATGCGGAAAATGTGGAAATAACTGTCTAATGACAATTAGTAAGTTCAACGATGGTAGATATTTTGTTTCTGGTAACAGATGCGAAAAAGGATCTGAATCCTATGTGGCTAATACCAATGATCTTGACTATGATGAAATTCCTAATCTTTACAATTATAAATACAAGGAAGTATTTAATTATAAATCACCACCATTGAAAGAATCCCCCAGAGGTTTAATCGGAATTCCTAGGGTTTTAAATATATATGAGGATTATCCATTCTGGTTTACTTTTTTAACAGAATTAGGATATAAAGTTGTTCTTTCAGGACATTCAACTAAAAAGATTTATGAAATAGGAATAAACACTATTCCTTCAGAGTCGGTATGTTATCCAGGAAAAATTGCTCACGGCCACGTTCAAGACTTATTAAACAAAAATATCAAAAAAATATTTTATCCCTGTATTCCTTATACTATTAAAGAAGATGAAGACTCCGGTAATCATTACAACTGTCCTGTTGTAACTTCTTATCCGGAAACTATAAATTCTAATTTTGATTTTGATAATTTAGGAATTCAGTTCTTTAAGCCTTTTGTTAATCTAGATGATAAAGATTTAATGATCAAAAAATTATATTCTGAATTAAGAAATGAAGGATTCGATTACACAGAGATAAAAAATGCAGTAGATAAAGGTTATAGTGAACTTTTGAACTATAAAAACAAAGTAAGAAAAAAAGGTGAAGAAGCTCTAGATTATATAAAGAAAACAAAGAAAAAAGGTATAGTGCTAGCTGGAAGACCATATCATGTGGATCCTGAAGTAAATCACGGTATACCTGAGATGATTCAATCATATGGTTTTGTTGTTCTATCTGAAGATTCTATATCCCATTTAGATAAACCTGAAAGACCCCTTAGAGTAATAGATCAGTGGAGTTACCATACTAGACTTTACTCTGCTGCTTCCTACGTTTGCAAAGAGAGGGATTTGGAGCTTATACAGCTTAACTCCTTTGGATGCGGTCTAGATGCCGTAGCAACCGATCAGGTTAACGAAATACTTGAAAAACATAACAAAATATTCACTTTGATAAAAATTGATGAAATTAATAATTTAGGGGCAGTAAGAATAAGAATAAGATCTCTTATAGCAGCTATGAAAGAAAGAGACAAAATAAATTATAGTCAATTTAACGAAAATAACACTTATAATAATGCTATTTTTACTAAAAAAATGAAAGAGGAATATACAATACTTGCTCCTCAAATGTCTCCTATACACTTTCAATTTTTTAAAGCTGCCGCTAAAAGAAGTGGTTACAATATAGAAGTACTGCCCTCTGTAGACAAGGAAGCAGTAAATGAAGGCTTAAAATGTGTAAATAACGATGCATGTTATCCATCAATTATTACAACAGGTCAAATGATTAAGGCTTTAAAGTCAGGAAAATACGACTTAAATAAGACAGCGCTAATAATGTCTCAAACCGGTGGTGGATGTAGAGCAACAAATTATATAGCCTTTATAAAAAAAGCTCTTAAAGACAATGGATTTGAACAAATTCCTGTAATATCATTAAATGCTGTAGGCTTAGAAAAACATCCCGGATTTAAAGTAACTCCAAAACTTCTACATAATTTAGTTATGAGTGTAGTATATGGAGATGTTTTTATGAAGGTTTTATATAAAACCAGACCTTACGAAAAAATCAAAGGATCTGCTGACAAACTTTACAACTATTGGGTAGATGTTTGTAAAGAAACCATAGAAAAAGGTGGTTTTAGAGACTTCAAAGATAACTTAAAAAACATAATAAAAGATTTTGATAATTTAGAAATTGATGAGCATATTGAAAAACCAAAAATTGGTGTAGTAGGTGAAATTTTAGTAAAATATCACCCTACAGCAAATAATGACATAGTATCTCTTTTAGAAAGTGAAGGTGCAGAAGCTGTTGTTCCAGAACTCTTAGACTTTTTCTCTTATTCAGCTTATAATACTGTTATTAAACATAAAGAAATGATTAAGAGCAACTTAAAAGGGTCAATTCTTTCATCTGCAGCAATTAAGCTAATTGATTATTATAGAAAAGAAGCTGTAGAAGCATTTGGAAGTAGCAAAAGATTTTTACCACCTCACAATATAAAAGAATTAGCGAATAAAGCTAAAAAACATTTATCTTTAGGTAATCAAACTGGTGAAGGTTGGTTTTTAACTGCTGAAATGGTATCCTTACTTGAAGAAGGTGTAAATAATATTTTATGTTTACAACCTTTTGCTTGTTTACCTAATCACATCACCGGTAAGGGTATGATAAAGGGATTAAAGAGATCTTATCCTAATGCAAATATCGCACCTATTGACTTTGACCCAGGAGCAAGCGAAGTAAATCAAATTAACCGAATTAAATTAATGCTTACAGCTGCTTTTAAAAATTTAGAACCTGATAAAGAAAAAGATGTAGATAGTAGTGCTATTAATTTATAATTTATAGATTAGAAGCTCTGATAATAGAGCTTCTTTTTTTATTGACATTTCATCTAATTATGATAAAATATAATTGACATAGGCGTCTATTTAAACATTGACGTCATATAAAGGAGGTCAGTTATGCCAAAAATTGTAGATACGGAAGAAAAGAAATTAGAAATAGCTAATAAAGCTATTCCTGTATTTTCTGAAAAAGGCTACTATAACACAAATTTAAAGGATATAAGTAAAGCTTGTAATATGGGGCGAACCACATTATATCAATACTTTAATAATAAAGATGAAATATATTTTTATATTCTAGAATTGGGTATGTCTTTTTTCAAAATGAATTATGATGCTATAAAAAATGATGAATCTTCATCTAATATAGAAAAAGTCGAGAAGTTAGTTGAATATCTAATTATAAATCTAAATGGGCAAACAATATCTAAAGCCTTTATAGATTTTTGGCTAATGGTAAGACATAATAATAAAGCTTTAGAAAGTGAACTAAAATCATTATACAAAGAATTAGAGTCAACTTTTACAAATTTATTAAACGAATCAATTAAAAAAGGAGAAATCAAAGAAGTTCACGGTCCAACTTTATCAACCTTAATATTAGGAATGCTTCAATCTTTTTCTGTCAAAGACATGATAAATGAAACTGTTGATTCAAAATCAGCATGTCAAACTATCATGATATTGATAGATGGAGTTAAAAAGGAGGAAAAATAATGAAAAGTCTAAAAAAATTTGCAAGCCAAGTTGCCGTAAATAAAACAATTGATTATATAGAAAAAAATCCTAAAGATAATATAGATAATATCCTTAATTTTACGGAAAAATTTTTGAAAAATCCTCGAGATATAAGACTCTTAAAGAAAGTAAAATCAGAACTAAATGATTTTGATAGCCCTTGGACAAAACTAATATATAATTTTTTTGACGAAGTAGAAATCAATGGCCAAAAGAAATTTATTAAAAATTTCTTTTTAAATGCATCAATTTTTGGTTTGCCTAAAGAAAAAAGTATAGCAAAAGAAGAAGATATAAATGTTCCTTGGACTATACTAATGGATCCTACTTCACGTTGCAACTTGAAGTGTGATGGATGCTGGGCTAATGAATACAATAAAACTGATGATTTATCTTTTGAAACAATGGACAGAATAATAAGAGAAGGTAAAGAACTGGGTATTTATATGTACATTTTTTCAGGAGGAGAACCTTTTGTAAGAATTGATGATATACTGAAATTATGTGAAACTCACCAAGACTGTTATTTTACATGTTTTACAAATGGTACATTAATTACAAAAGATATAGCTAAAAGAATTGGAGAAGTAGGAAACTTTGCTCCAGGAATTAGTATTGAAGGATTTGAAGAAGCTACTGATTATAGAAGGGGTGAAGGTACATTTAAGAAATTATCAAAAGGTATGGATTACTTAAAGGAAGAAGGAGTTCTATATGGAGTATCAGTATGTTATCATCATCACAACTATAAAGAAATAGGCTCTGAAGAATTTTATGACTTTGTGATTGATAAAGGAGCTTACTTTATGTGGCTTTTTACTTATATGCCTATCGGAAAAGACGCTAATACGGATTTATGCTGCAGACCAGATGAAAGAGAATATATGTATAATAAAGTAAGAGAATTTAGAAAAACAAAACCTATATTTACAATGGATTTTTGGAATGATGGAGAATATGTAGATGGGTGCATCGCCGGAGGAAGAAATTACTTTCATATAAATGCAAATGGAGATGTTGAACCTTGTGCTTTTGTTCATTATTCTGATACTAATATTAAGGACGTAAGCTTACTAGAAGCTTTAAAATCTCCTCTATTTAAGGCTTATAAAAAAAGACAGCCTTTCAACAGCAATCATTTAAGACCTTGTCCTATTTTAGATAATCCTGAAAAAATTGTTGAAATGGTTCATGAAGCTAATTCTATGTCTACACAACCTTTAGATAAAGAGCCGCCAGAAAACCTTTATGATAAATGTAAACCTATAGCCCATAAATGGAGCAAGACAGCTGATAGATTATGGGAAAAGGATAGAAATGACGATAATAAAAATAACAAAAAAGGAGCCTAGGCTCCTTTTTTGTTATCTCATTTCTATTGCATCTACAGGGCATTTTTCAAAACAAACACTGCATCCAATACATTCTTCCTGATTAACTACATGGACTTTTTTCACTTCACCATCAATGCAGTCTACAGGACAGTTCTTTGCACAAATTGTACAACCAATACATTTGTCCTCAATGATATACGCTTTTTTTCTTTTTTCTAATTCTCCTGATATCGCATTAGTTGGACATTTTTCTGTACATATCATACAACCTGTACATTTTTCATAATCTATTTTTGCAATATTATTTTCTACATGGATTGCATCAAAAGGACAATTCTTCTCACATATTCCACAAGCTATACAACCTACTTCACATATATCCTTTACTGCTTTTCCAAAATCTTGATTTTTACAATCTACCACTACTTCTTGGTCATATGGTACCCATTCTATTACATCCTTAGGACAAGCTTCTAAACATAATCCACAAGCTGTACATTTTTCTGGGTCTATTATTGCAATCCCGTCTTCTATCCTGATTGCATCAAAATTACAGACTTCTAAACATGTACCATATCCAAGGCATCCCTTGTCACAAGATTTATCTCCACCTTGAATCATTGAAGCTGCCTTGCAATCTTTTATACCTTTATAATCAAATTTTTTCTTTGAAATAGAATCACAACCTGAACACAATACTCTTGCTACCTTCTTACCTTCAGAATCTTCTCCTGATTCTAATCCCATTATAGCGCTAACTGCTTCTGCAGTTTCAGATCCTCCTACGGGACAAGAATTGGCAGCTTCTTTACCTTCAGCTATTGCTTTAGCTAAAGCATCACAACCTGGATATCCGCAGGCTCCACAATTTGCTCCCGGCAAGGCTTCTTTTATTTGAGTAATCTTAGGGTCTACTTCAACATGAAATACCTTAGAAGCGACAGCTAATAAAATACCAAATGCAAGTCCTAATCCTCCTAATGTTAATACGGCGTTAAATACACTATTCAATTGCTGCACCTCCTATATTGATAAGCTTGAAAAACCTAAGAAAGCTATTGACATTAATCCTGCTGTTATTAATGCTATTGGAAACCCTTTTAAGCTTTCAGGTACATCAGCTAGTTCTAATCTTTCTCTAATACCTGCAAACAATACTATTGCTAAAGTAAACCCTATTGCTGCTCCTAGAGAATTCACTATAGTTTCCATTAGATCAAATTCATTTTGGATATTTAGTATTGCTAATCCAAGAACAGCACAGTTTGTAGTTATTAATGGAAGATACACTCCCAATGCTTCATAAAGAGAAGGACTTGATTTTTTAAGAAACATTTCTACAAATTGCACTAAGGAAGCAATAATTAATATGAAAGCTATTGTTTGTAAATATTGTAATCCAAAGTTGTCTAATATCGCTACCTGTACTAACCATGTCATAATCGAAGCCAGTGTCATAACAAATGTAACTGCAATTCCCATTCCTAATGCTGTTTCAACTTTTTTTGAAACTCCCAAGAAAGGGCAAATACCTAGAAATTTTGCTAATACAAAGTTATTGACCAATACAGCTCCGATAAATATACTAAAATAATTCATAATTTATCCTCCTTATTAAGCTGCTCTTTTTTTAGAAATAAAGTTTACTAAACCGATTAAAAACCCTAGGGCTAAAAATGCTCCCGGTGGTAAAATCATAATCAATGCCGGTTCAAAAGATCCACCTAAAATAGTAGCTCCAAATAAACTTCCACTTCCCAACAATTCTCTAACCATGCCTAATACCGTAAGGGCAAGTGTAAAACCAATACCCATGCCTACAGCATCAAAAATTGAAGGTACAATATTATTTTTTGATGCATATGATTCAGCTCTTCCAAGTATAAGACAGTTTACAACTATCAAAGGAATAAACAACCCTAAAGATTTATATAATTCTAATGCAAATGCATGCATAAACATATCTATTAAAGTAACAAAAGTTGCTATTACAACAATGAAAACCGGAATTCTAATCTTATTAGGTATAAACTTCCTCAATGAAGCTATAACTAAGTTAGAACCTATTAATACTGTTGTTGTAGCCAAACCCATACCTAATCCGTTTAATGCTGATGTTGTCACTGCAAGAGTTGGACACATTCCTAAAAGTTGAACAAAGATAGGGTTTTCTTTAATAATTCCGTTTTTTAAATTTTTTACTAAATTCACTCTAAACCCTCCTAATTAATATATTCATTAAAGATATCCAAAGCATTGTTTACAGCACTTGTATAAGAATTGGACGAAAAGGTTGCTCCAGCTACTGCTTGTATTTGGTTGTCTTCGCTAACACCAGACTTAACTACCTCTATATCCATATCCACTGATTTTCCAACAAATTGATCTTTGAATTCTTGCTTTTGAACATTAGTACCTAATCCTGGAGTTTCTAACATTGATAAAACTTTTACACCAACTACTTCACCATCAGGTGAAATACCTACAAAAAGTTCTATATCTCCTCCATATCCTTTTTCAGTACTTAAAGTTCTTATACCATATCCAACAACATTGCCTGATTCATCTACTGCTTTTTTAGCATCAATAAATTTTTCGTTTTCGTTCTTAATTACACTAACTGTATCTTCATCTATATTTTCAAAATTTGCAGATCCTGGTACAACTTCCATAGCAACTTCAGGTCCTGAACTAGCTTCTTCCTCAGCTGCCACTATAAGGTCTGCTGTTATTGTATTTGAAAAGGCAAGTAATCCACCTGCTATAGAAGTTATGATCAAAAGTACTAATCCCAATTTTACAATTTCATTTTTCATCATTTTTTAGCACCTCCAAATACTTTTGGAGCTGTGTATTTTTCAATTATTGGTGTTGCTACATTCATAAGTAATATTGAATAAGATACACCTTCTGGAGTTGCTCCAAAGATTCTTATTAGCATTGTAAGTATTCCGGCACCTATTCCAAAAACAATTTTACCTTTTGATGTAACCGGACTTGAAGCATAATCAGTTGCCATAAATATTGCTCCTAATAATAATCCACCACCAAAAACATGATATCCTACTAATAAAAGACTTCCTTCATAAAAATATGCTATTACTGCAACAGTTCCTATATATGATACGGGTATTTTCCAAGATATAACTCCTCTATATAGCAAGTATAATCCACCTATTATCAATAGAATTGCTGAAGTTTCTCCTATACATCCTGGAACCCTACCTAAAATTACATCTGTTAGTGGTTGTAAATTACCTTCTGCACCCTTTACTATCTGTAAAGGTGTTGCGGCTGACACAGCATCTACTCCTGCTGGGTTTTCCCATCCTAGCATTTTTGTAGGCCATGATGCTAAAAGCATTGCTCTACCAGCTAATGCTGGATTTATAAAGTTATGCCCTATTCCACCAAATACCTGCTTAGCTACTGCTATTGCAAATACAGAACCTATTAGCGGTATCCACCATGGTGCAGACGGTGGTAGGTTAAATGCTAATAATATTCCAGTTACAACTGCACTTAAATCCTTAATTGTAACTTCTTTCTTAAGTAATTTTTGTATTATTGCTTCTGTTGCTACTGCTGAAATTACTGCTATACTTGTTAATTTAATAGAATCAAAACCGAAATAGTATATACTAGCAATAACTGCAGGAAGAAGAGCAATAATTACATCTAGCATTACTTTTGTAGTATTTTCATTTGATCTTATATGTGGCGATGAAGTTGCTAGAACTTTATTTTCCATATTATCTCCTCCCTTAGTTTTTCTTACGCTTAGCAATTATTTCCTGCTTAGCTACTCTTATAGCATCAACAAGAGGTCTCTTTGAAGGACATATAAAAGAGCATGAACCGCATTCTATACAATCCATAGCATTATATGATTCTGCTTCGTCAAATTTTCTTAATAAAGAGTTCTTGCTTATCATAAGAGGCTGCAGTCCGCTAGGACATATATCTACGCATTTTCCGCATCTTATACAGTTTGATGGTTCCGGTTTTTCTGAATCCTTTTTGTTTAATATTAAAATACCGGACGTTCCTTTTATAACTGGAACCTCGTCTGTATATTGGGCTATACCCATCATAGGTCCACCATTTATCAGTTTCCCTAAATCATCAGTGTAGCCACCGCATTGTTCAACAACATCTTTAAATCTAGTACCGATTTTTACTAATAAATTTTTCGGCTCTTTTACAGCGCTACCTGTAATAGTTACTACTCTCTGTATTACTGGCATTCCTGTTGTAATTGCTTCTGCCAAGGCTGAAACAGTTCCTATATTTTGAACAACTGCTCCTACATCCATCGGTAATCCTCCTGATGGTACCTCTCTTTTAGTTACTGCATAAATTAAACTTTTTTCTCCCCCTTGAGGGTATTTTGTTTGAAGTTCAGCTACTTTAATATTTTCTTCACTTTTAACTGCTTCCTTCATTATTTTAATAGCATCAGGTTTGTTTTTTTCTATTCCTATTACTCCATTTTCTACCCCTAAAGCTTTCATAATAGCTTTAGTACCTAAAACTACTTTTTCAGGATATTCTAGCATCATTCTATGATCTGATGTTAAATATGGTTCGCATTCCGCACCATTGATTATTAAAATATCAATCTTTTTATCTTCCGGTGGGCTCAACTTCACATGGGTTGGAAATCCTGCTCCACCCATTCCTGTAAGTCCTGCTTCTTTAACTATTTTTAAAATATCATCCTTTTTAAGATTTTCTAAGTCCCCTTTCGGTTGCACTTCTTCAGATATTTCCTGTTTACCATCAACCTGTATTACTATACTGGTTACTTTTGATCCAGTTGGTGTATTTCTCTTAGCAATCTTTGTAACTATACCTGAAACACTTGAATGTACAGGTGCTGATACAAAGGCTTTTGTATCTCCAATTTTTTGGCCAACCTTAACGTTGTCCCCAACTTTTACAATAGGTTCACATGGTGCTCCAATATGCTGATGAAGAGGTATAACTACTTCTTTTGGTAAAAAAGCTTCTTCTATTGGACTCGCTTCTGTTTGCTTTTTAAAGTGAGGTGGATGAATGCCTCCTCTAAAAGTTAACCCTTTACTACTCATTGATTATCACCTCTAACTAATTAATATGTTTATTGTATACAGTATTAACTCATACATTATAACACAACATAAATGATTTTTACATATAATTTTCAAGTTTGATTTTGTTTATATTTTATCAATATTTTCTCGAATATATTCCTTTATCCACATCAATATTTTAGGAGTTTTAATATCAACTTCTCCCAGGATTTCTTTGATTTCTCTTGTATCAAATACAAACCTTTTCCCATTTACATCATGTATGTATATTAAATCAAACTTTTCATTAAAATTCAATATAGTTAATATACTTTCCTCAATTTTTCCTAAAGGAGCTCTGTCTATATGACTATTTTTAAATTCTGCAATCACTTCTGTTCCTACATTTTCTACAGATTGTATTTTTAAAAATCCTTCGCACTGTTCTGCAGCAGCTTTTAATAAAGGTATTCCCAATCCTACATTCCTAATCTTTCTAGTTGTATAAAAAGGATTCATCACCTGTTGCTGTATGTTTTTGCTTATACCTTTGCCGTTATCTTTTATATTTATTCTAAAATAATTCTCATTTGTGTCGATTTCTACTTTGATTTCTATCTTATTTGCACCAGCATTAATGGAATTCGTTGTAATATCCAATATATGTAAAGATAATTCTTTCATTTTTCCTCCTACCAATAAAAAAAGGACCTTACAATCCTTTTAGTAAAATAATTCTTCTATACTTGCCATTTCAAGGTAATTATTTCTTTCAGAAATATCAACTAATCTATGTGCATCAGAATTTATTATGATTTTATACTTATCTTGTAATTTTTTCAATAATTTTGCATTAACTTCACCTGAAATTTCAATATATTTGAAATCCAAGTTCTCAGGTATAAATCCTAAAACACCAATTATTCCATTTGCTCTTCTATTCACGTGAGAAGGTATAACTATACCCTTATTTTCTTTAACTAGTTTTATAATTTCATTTATAGAATATTTTGAAGCACCTGTAAGTAAGACATCTTCCTTTTTAATAATATCATCCTTTTCATCATAAATAAGTTGTTCCCCAAAAATTTTAGGATTATTTTTTATTTTTGGTAAAGATTCATATATTATATCAGAAAATTCATTGCAATCTAGATAATCCTTAAAATAACATAGTAGATGAACTTCCTCTTTGGTGTTTACCTCAATACCCGGTATTACGATAATATTTCTTGTGTCACCTAATTTCTTTAGGGCAGGAAAATTTTTACAACTATTATGATCAGTTACAGAAATTATATCAAGATTTTTAATATGTGCCATATTTACTATATTATTAGGAGTCATATCTTTATCTCCACAAGGTGATAAATTTGAATGAATATGTAAATCATAATAATATTTCATGCTTTCAACTTCTCAGTTTTCTAATTTGTAGATTCCACAAGCTATCTCATAAGCGGATTTATCCGTAGTAAGTATAGGTATCTCTAATTCATTTGCCTTTTCTATAGTATCCTTGTCTACTTCCATATCTTCCACTATAATAATACCGGCTATATCAATTAAATCCGCCACTGCTACAATGTTTAGATGGGTCTGAATAGTTATCCATATGCTGTTTTCTTTGGCATTAGACATAACAACACTAAGCAAATCTCCTATATATACATTTTCAAATTCAATATCATTTGATAAATTAGTAACTTCATCTAATTCTAATTTTTCAATCATATTTTTTATATTCATTTTACTTTTCCTCCAATTTTAGTATTACACAATTATCAATAGTTTTTTTGCCCTCTTCTATATCTTCAGCTAATGCTCTACAGGTTGGTGCTCCACAAGATCCACAGTCTAGTTTAGGTAGCTTTTTATAAATTTTTTCAATTCTTTCCATTTTTTCTACTGCTTCTTTTATGTTTGGTTTTTTTTCTTCAATATCTTCATGTATTGCTATATCAAAGTAACCTTCCTTCTTAAATTCTTTGTATTTTTCAATATCATCATTTATTAATCTTTCTTCTTTTATGTTTTTCAGTATATGTTTTATATTACTGTTAGCAACAAAAGGGTTTTCAAAATTATATGTTCCACCAACACATCCTCCGTTACATGATAATATTTCCAAATATTTAATATGTTCTAATTTTCCCATTTCAATTTCTTCTAGAATATCTATAACATTTTCAAGACCGGATACTGCTATACTGTTTTCAAAATCGCAAGCATCCGTTTGACCCCCTGAAATGGACCATTTCAAACCTGTTAAAGATGGATTTGAAAAACACCTATCACTGTGCATTTTTAATTCTCTTACCATATCTCCATAAATTTCTTTAAGTGATATTACTTTATTTATGTAAGATTTATCCTTCCCTATAGGTTCTTTAACACTTAAAGTTTTAGCTGGACATGGTGATATATAAAATACTCCTATATCTTCATCTTTTAGGGTTTTGTCTATTTTTTTCGCTTTTTTTATTGCCAATCTGGCTGCTATTTCCATGGGAGCTTCTATTTCAATTATATTTTCTAATAGTCCTGGGTATTTAATTTTTATTAATCTTACCATTGCCGGACAGTTAGAAGAAATTTTTGGTCTTAAAATTTTGTCCGAAATCACTTTTTCTTTTATAGCCTTTGTTACTAATTCCGCCGCCCAACTTTCATCGTAAACATAATCAAATCCAAGTCCTATTAATGCATTATGTATCTTGCATATTTCAGTTCCTAGGGTGAATTGCCCGTATACTGTTGTGGAAGGAATTGCTATATTAAATTTATAATCTTTTAAGTCTATAATTTTATCAGTAATTGAAGTATAAGCATTATATGGACAAACTCTTATACATTCGCCGCAATTTATACATTTATCATCATCAATTACAGCCTTACCCTTTACTATTCTAATAGCTTCGGTTGGGCATTTTCTCATGCAATTTGTGCAACCCATGCATTTTTCTTTTTCCAAGTAAAAAGTACGCTTCATTATTTCCTCCTACTCTAAGCAAATTGTTGATTCTATTTTAGTTCCATTTTTGCTGGAAGTTATATTAAAATTATCAGAACAGTTGTTTATATTAGGTAACCCCATTCCTGCCCCAAATCCTAATTCTCTAATTTCACTAGGAGCAGTAGAGTAGCCTTCCGTCATAGCTAAATTTACATCATCTATACCTGGGCCTTTATCATTGATTTTAAGTATTATTTTATCTTCGTAAATCTCAAAATCAATTTCTCCACCTTCAGAATGAATAATGATGTTCATTTCTCCTTCGTATGAAATAACTGCTATTCTTCTAATTATTCTATTTGTAAAACCTATTTTTTTTAGGTTTTTTTTTATTTCGCTGGAGACTTTTCCAGCATTTACAAAATCGTTTTTATCAATTTTATAATTATAACACTTTATTTTTTTCATTACTTAATCCTTTTATCCCCTTTGAATATAATATACCACATGCATTATACATGTTGTAATTTGTTGACATTAATACCATTTCATTATCCTTAGCCATAGCTATAGTTTCTTCAGTAGGAACCTTGCCTCTCACAAGAAGTACTGCATCAATATCAAGCATTTCTGCTGTTCTTATAACTTGAGGATTGTTTAAACCAGAAACAAGAATTGATTTATCCTCAAAAAATTCAGTAGTTAATACATCACTCATAAGATCCGAAGCAAATACTCCCTGTATCTGCTTATCATAACATTCTTCACCTGTATAAATTTTAGCCTTTAAAATATCCTTAATATCTCTAATTTTCATGAAATCCTCCATAACAAAATATTAAAATCACTATATCAGATTGTTAATATTTTGTCAATCTTTAACTACTTTAAAACTCCTTTTTATTTTGTTACAATTTTAAAATATTTAGTTAATATTTTTGTAAAAGAATTTCGTTTAATTACTTGATTAATATTATATAATAAAAAGTGTGAAATAAAAACCAAAAAGAGGTGTTTATATGAAATTTAAAGAAAAACTTGAAAATTATGCCGAAATAATTTTAAAAAAAGGTATTAATGTTCAAAAAGATGAAAAAATTGAAATTAGAGCATCTATAGACGACGCAGAATTTGCAAGACTATTGATGAAGAAAGCTTTTGCATTAGGAGCTGAAAACGTATTTATAAAATGGATAGACTTCTATAGTGATAAAATCAAATTTAATAATGCTCCTAATAGAATTTTCGAAAGTGTTCCAGAGTGGGAAATCAAAAAATATAAAGAATATGTAGAAGATGGCTGGTCTGTTATTAGCCTTTCAGCACCGGATCCCGAAGTTTTTAAAGATGTGGATAGCAAATTATTGGGACAGTGGTCTCAAGTACAATCAAAATCATTGAAATTCTTTCAAAAGAAATTAACTGCTTTTGAAAATAAATGGACAATTGCACTAGCTGCTTCTAAACCATGGGCAAAAAAAGTATTCCCTGAATTAAATGAGGATGAAGCATATAATAAGTTATGGGATTATATATTTAAATGTACAAGGGTAGATAGGCCAGATTATGAAGATTTATGGTTAGAACATATATCTATATTAAAGAGTAAGTATAATTATTTAACAGATAAAAATTTTATAAAGTTTAGATATGAAGGTCCGGGAACTGATTTGGAAGTTGGAATGATAGATAAAGGTAAATGGTTTGGTGCCGTGACAAAAGGTCCAAATGATGTTGATGTAATGCCGAATATTCCTACAGAAGAAATATGTACATCTCCAAATAAGTATATGACTAATGGTAGAGTTCAATCAACTATGCCTCTAGTCTATAACGGTAACGTAATTAAAAATCTATGGTTTGAATTTAAAGAAGGTAAGGTTGTAGACTTTGGAGCTTCAGAAGGGGAAGAACTAATGCAAACATTTTTAGATACTGATAATGGTTCTAAATATCTTGGAGAAGTAGCTTTAGTTCCTGTAAACACTCCAATTTATCAGTTAGATACTTTGTTTTACAACACTCTTTATGATGAAAATGCTTCTTGTCACCTGGCTCTTGGAGACGCTCTTCCAATGTGTCTGGAGGGAGGAGTTGCCGAGATGTCAGATGTGGAAAAAGATAAAATAGGATTTAATGAAAGTACAGT
Organism: Clostridia bacterium; assembly: GCA_011390775.1. Classification (GTDB taxonomy): domain Bacteria; phylum Bacillota; class Clostridia; order Tissierellales; family Dethiosulfatibacteraceae; genus UBA8670. The sequence goes on from JAABRS010000001.1 coordinate 26,436, forward strand.
TCATTTGGATTTTATGATAGGTTCTGAGAAGCTTAATATAATAGGTATTTTACCAAATGGTGAGGAAGTATATATATTCAAAAACGGCAAATGGGCATAAAAATGGTGCAAGTGGTGGGACTCGAACCCACACGGTATTTCTACCACAGACCCCTCAAGCCTGCGTGTCTGCCAATTCCACCACACTTGCACAATTAAGGTATGGTTTTTACCATACCTTTTTATCATATTTTTAACCTAACAATTTTTTATTATATTTATTTTTTTTATAATTGTAAAGGTTATTTTATTTTTTTAATATTATTATTTTCTACTATACCAGGCAATCTACCACGTTTAGCTATTGGTTTTCCATTAACCTCTTTTATATCCATAGTCATATCTATAGCTTTAGCACCGGATATATAACTCCCTACCCCAAAATTATCCGCACCTGCTTCTTTTAATTCTTTGATTCTCTCTGGGGTTAATCCACCGGAAACAAATATTTTAACCCAATTATATCCATTCATATCAAGATGATGTCTAACTTCTTTAACAAGTTCAGGGCTTACTCCACCTCTTTCACTTGGAGTATCAAGGCGTATTGCATACAATTTTTCACCTAATACTTTAGCTACTCTTAATGATTCTTCTACTTCATCTTTAAAAGTATCTACTAATATTATTCTTTTATGATTTTCCGGAGAAATTTCATCATAGGCTTTTGCAACCTTTACCGTATCTCCTGCTATTATAAAAGATGAATGGGGTAAGGTGCCAGTTGGTTCAATTCCTATTCTTTTAGCTGCCAATATATTGCTTACAGCTGAAGCTCCGCCTATATATGCAGCTCTCTCCATTACAGTTGACACTGAGGGATGCAGGTGTCTTGTTCCAAAAATTACAAAATCACTATCACCGCAAGCTTCTTTTACTTTACTTGCTGCTGTAGCCCAGCCAGAAGGACTTGCAAGACATCCTAATATTACTGATTCGTAAATAGCGAACTCATTATATTTACCCTTAATTCTAACTAAAGTTTCCTTTGACTTAAATTTTTCCCCTTCATCTAATGCCCAAAGTTCTATGTCTTTATCCTTTAATATTTCCTTTACTTCTTCTATCCCAACAAAAATCCCATCTTTTCTAGCAAAAATTTCGGCAGTTACTTCAGTTTCATCTAATTTCATATGCTTTAATATATCTAAAGTTCTTACAAAATAAACATCTGTAGTCATACCTTTAAGTATATCTTCATGATTAGCTGAAATTAGTTTTTTCTCTAGGTCAGTTACTTTTATATCTTTTATGTCTTTTAAGCTTTTAATACTTTCCATTATACTTCCTCCTGAGTCAATATATAGTACAATATTATAACATCATTTCTTATGTTTTTCTATTTTTATGTTTGTTAAAATACTATCTATATTTCGGGTTAATTTTTCAATATTTCCATTGTTTTCTATAATTCTATTTGCATACTTTTCTTTATCTTCATCTTTCATCTGATTCTTTATTATTTTTTTTGCTTCTTCTAAACTTATATTATCTCGGCAGACTATCCTTTTTAGTCTAATGTCTTCATTTGATTTTATTAACCATATTTCGTCGTATTCCAATCCATATTTTTCTAGTTTTTTCTTTTCTTCAACCATCAAAGGTATATCTAAAAATATTATATCTTCGTTATTATCTTCTATTCTTTTTATTAGTTCTTTTACTACATGTTTATGTACTATTTTGTTTAACTTGTTAATTTTGCTTTTATCTTTATATACAATATTTCCTAATTTCTTCCTATTTATTTCTCTATCTCCAGCAATTTCTTTACCAAATTCCTTTATAAGTTTTGTATATACCTCTGTATTTTTAAAATATAATTTGTGAACTATTTTATCTGATTCTACAACTTGATACCCTTTATCTTTCAATATTTTACCAACAGTGGATTTACCTGAGGCGATACCTCCTGTAAGTACGATAACTTTACTATTTCGCCTCATACCAACTTCCTCCAGTACTCATGTCTACTGCTAGTTTTATTTTCAATTTAGCCGCGTTTTCCATTTCTTCTCTTAAAATATTTTTAATATTTTCTAATTCCGGCTTATACACTTCGATAATAAGTTCATCATGAACCTGTAGTATTAACCTGGATTTCAATTTTTCTTTTTCTAATCTTTCATAGACATTAATCATTGCTTTTTTAATAATATCTGCTGCTGTTCCCTGGATAGGTGTATTTAATGCTAGTCTTTCACCAAAGGATCGAACATTATAGTTTCTGGATTTTAATTCAGGCAAAAATCTTCTCCTACCAAATACCGTTTCTACATAACCATCTTTTTTACCTTTTTTTATTATTTCTTTCATATATTTATTTATATTTGAATAGTAATCTAGATAATTATCTATGTACTCTTTTGCTTCTTTTCTTGAAATATTTAAATCTCTACTAAGACCATAATCGCTTATCCCATATACAATTCCAAAATTAACAGCCTTAGCTCTGCTTCTCATTGTTGAAGTTACTTTATCCATAGGTACTTTAAAAACTTCCGAGGCAGTTTTGGTATGTATGTCTTCTCCGTTTTCAAATGCTTCTATTAATCTAGTTTCATCAGCAACATGCGCTAGTACTCTCAATTCTATTTGTGAATAATCTGCATCTAGCAGAGTAAAATCTTCACTTTCTGCTACAAATACTTTTCTTAGTTCCCTTCCTTCTTCCGTTCTTACAGGTATGTTTTGCAAATTAGGTTCAGTGCTGGATATTCTTCCTGTGGATGCGGTTGTTTGTTTAAAGCTGGAATGAACTCTACCATCATTTTCGTCTACTAATTTTATGAATCCGTCCACATAGGTTGAGTTTAATTTTGATAACTGTCTGTACTCTATTATTTTGTTTATTATTGGATGTTTTGATTTAAGTTTTTCCAAAACTTCTGCATTAGTTGAAAATCCCGTCTTTGTCTTTTTTATAACCGGTAAATCTAATTTATCAAAAAGAATTTCTCCTAATTGCTTAGGGGAATTTAAATTAAATTCTTCACCTGCAAAATCTTGAATCACTTCTTCTAATATTTCTAGTTTTCCTTTAAATTTATCACCAATGTTATTTAATTCTTCTCTATCTATTTTAAATCCAAGAACTTCCATTGATGCCATAACCTTTACTAAAGGTAATTCAAAATTATTATATAACTTTTCCATTTTTGTTTCTTTTAGTTTTTTTTCAATATTCTCTTTAATATTATCAGTTATATATAGCAATTCACTTAAATATTTCAAAGCCCTTTCTTCTTCTATTTCTCCAAAATTCTTTTTCTTTTTACCTTTTCCTAAATAATAACTTTCGTCATGGATATCTATCTCCAAAAATTCATAAGCAAGTCTATCTATATTATAAGACCTTTCCGAAGGGTCAATAATATATTTTCCTATCATTGAATCAAATTCTAATCCATTTAGGTTAATATCTAATTTCAATAAAGATATTAATTCGTCCTTTATATGGTGACTGTATTTTTTAATTTCTTCATCTTCAAATATATCTTTCATTTTATTTAATGATTCAGAGATTTTTTCTTTTATATAAAATACATCATTATCTATAATGAACCCAGCATAAACAATTTTAGAATAGTACACTCTCTCATCGCTGTATAAAAATTTAAATCCAAATCTTTTCTTTTCTTTTATTTTTTTTGCTAATTCTTCTATTTTAATTTCTTTTCCTTCAGGTATTTCCTTAACATTTTTTTCTTTTTCTTTGATTTTTATGTTATCAGTCCCAAAAGAAAGTTGTGCACTTTCTTTAAATCTATCTTTTAATTTTCTAAATTCATATTCATCATATAGCTTTAGTAATTCCTTCTTGTCTGCTTCTGAATATTTAAAGAAATCTAATTTATAATCCATAGGTAAATTTTTTATTATTTTAGCTAAGGTATAGCTTAAATATGCCTGGCTTTTTTCTTTTTCAAGTCTTTCTTTCATCTTACCTTTTATTTCGTCAATATTTTCATAGACTCCATCTAAACTTTCGTATTTTTTCAAAAGTTTAAGTCCTGTTTTTTCTCCTATGCCGTAGACTCCAGGAATATTATCAGAGCTATCTCCCATTAATGCTTTCAAATCAATAAACTGTTCAGGAGTAATTCCATACTCTTCTTCCATTTTATTTTCGTCAAACTCAACAATGTTTGTAACTCCTGTTTTCGTTAATATAACAGTAGTATCTTTGTCAATGAGTTGTAAATAATCTTTATCACTTGTAACTAAATAAGTTTTAATACCCTTTTCTTTGAATTTATTTGCTAAAGATCCAGCAATGTCATCCGCTTCATAACTATCTATCTCTAAGTATTCAATATTGTGTTTATCTAAAACATCTCTTATCATGCCAAACTGCATTACTAATTCATTTGGTGCCTTTGCTCTTCCCGCCTTATAATCTTCATATTTTTCGTGTCTAAAGGTAGGTTTATCAGGATCAAAAGCTACACAAATATATTTAGGTTGGTAATCATCAATAATTTTATACAACATAGTTAAAAATCCGTATACTGCATTTGTAAAAACACCTTTTTTATTTTTAAAAGGTGGTAGTGCATAATATGCTCTAAATAAAATACTGTTTCCATCAATAATAACAAATTTATCTTTACTCATTTATAAAACTCCCTAATTAATTATTTTTTCCATTATAAATACTATATTATATTTCTATATCAATTACAAACATAAAAATAGGCCTCTTGTGGGAGGCCTATTCTGAATTTTGTTTTATGATTTTTTCTTAAATATTTTTTTTATTATAGTCCATACTATAAATAAAACTAAAATTAAAACTACCAATACAGGTATAAATCCTACAAATGATATAAAGGAATTTTCTATAAAATTAATCATCCTATTTATTGATCTTGTAAAGCTTTCTTTAGCTTCAGACCAAATATTTTCATCTACCGGCTGAATTCTACCTCTATCTTCTATTTCTCTAAGTCCAAGATGTATTGTAGACATTGAAGCTCTATCATCTATATCTGAAAGATTCATTTTGAGATTGTCTATTTCACTTCTTATTCTAGTCAGCTCTCTTTCAATCTCCATAATTTCAGTTACGTTTTCAGCTTGACCCATTAATTCTCTTAGTCTTTCTTCCTGTACTTCTAAGTTTTTCACCTTATTATCTATTTCATAATAATGTTTCGTTACGTCGTTTTCATTTATTGATTCTTGAATTAACTCGCCTTCGCCTTTCAGATAATCAAATACTGATTGAAATGCTTCGTTGGGTATTCTAATTGTAAATCTTCCAGTTCTTAATTTGATTTTATTGTTGCTGCTGTCATAATAATAATTATTTGTATATGTCTCCATATTTTCTATATATCCATTGTTGTCTCTAACAATGGATTCAATATTATCTACAAAATTATCGTATTCAGATGTTTCCACCTCTAAACTTCCAGTTTTTATAATTTTTAATTCTCTATCACGGTAATTTGTATCTTCAGAAGCTATTCCAACATTTTTTTCTCCATCAGAACCTGCGGTAAATCCCATTTCTTCTCTTAAAGCATCCTCTTGTTCTGCTTCTTCATAATCGGCAGGAGATTCCATTGTAGGTGCTTCTTGTGGAGCTTCAGCCGCTTCCTCCATAAATCCCATGTCGTTAGAAGCTTTTCCTCCTCCTAAACCTAGGTTTGAAAATATGAATGTAGCTCCTATTAATACAACAAAGGTTGCTGCTATGGCTGTTATTCTTTTCCAGTTCCATTTATTTTTTGATTTCTTTTCTATTAATTTATCGTGAAGTTTTTCACAATACCCTTCAGGTAATTTTTCAAGAGGCATATTATTAACTGTATCAATAATGTATTTTGTGTTTTCAAACTCTACACGACAGTTATCACATACTCTAAGATGCTCCTCAAATTCTGCTGCTTCTTTATCTGTAAGTTCATTATCTATATATAAAGATATTTTTTCTTTACATTCCCTACAGTTCATAAAATCACCTTCCATTTTTCTACATATTTTGTATGATTACTTCTTTTAATTTTTCTCTACCTCTACTTATTCTTGATTTAACAGTACCCTCATTACAATCAAGTATTTCTGCAATTTCCTTATACTTAAATCCTTGAATGTCTCTTAATATAATGACATTCTTAAAGTCATCATCCAACATATCAATACTTTCTCGTACAAGTTCTTTGTTTAACTTTTCTGTTAATAGTTTTTCTGGATTTGTATCATTGTCTTCAATTTGTTTCGGTATCTCATCATATCCATAGTGAATTGGTTCATCTAAAGAGGATGTTTTCAGTCTTTTTTTTCTTTTAAAGTCAATACAGGTATTGAATACTATTTTATACATCCAGGTTTTAAATGAAGAATTCATATTAAAGCTTTTAATATTTTCATAAATTTTGATTAATGCTTCCTGAGATATATCTTCTGCATCTTCTTTATTTTTAAGAATTTTAAGAGCAATGTTATATGCATATTTTTTGTGTTCTTTTATCAATTCTTCAAAAGCCTCAATATCACCTTTTTGACTTTTAATAATTAAGTCTTGGTTCATATTATATTCACCCCTGTTATTATTTATATAGACGAACTAAATCTGATTTAGTTCCATATAATTTAATTTATTAAGTAATTATACTATAGAGAACCTTCTTTTACAATTTAGTAGAGTTTAATTAATCAATTCTTAATATATTGTTAATAGTCAATCAAAGATTGAATATATATTCGAATTATGTTATTATAACATTGGTTTTTTATATATACCAACTATGACATTTTCTTAATATATAGGAGTGATGACAATTGAACATATTCTTTACACTTTTCTATACCCTTATTTGGATTATTTTTTCAGAAAATTTCACCCTAGAAATTATATTTATAGGTTTATTATTTTCCATACTAATAACGTATACAAATAAATCACTTTTGGATTTTAAAAAGCCTAAATTGAAGTTTGGGTATTTTATTTTATTTTTTGAATATTTATTTGTTTTAATAGTTGAAATAATTAAAGCTAATTTACATGTTGCATTTATTATCTTAACTCCAAAACCGGATTTAGACTCTACAATTATTATTCACAGAACTAGTTTGAAATCCGATTTTCATAAAATGATTTTAGCTAATTCTATAACCTTAACACCAGGAACTCTAACTATCAGCTTAGAAGAAGATTTTCTCAAAGTCCACTGTTTAAAAGATGAATTTAGAAAGGGAATAGAAGATTCTAAGTTTGAAAAAATATTAATAGAAATCGAGGAAAATTTTTATGATTAATTTACTTAAGTTTTCATTAATTTTTTTATCTTTCACCATATTTCTATGTATGTACAGAGCTATTAAAGGTCCAAGCATTGCCGACAGAATAATAGCTATAAATGTTGTCAATACAAAGGTTATAACTATAATTATAGGTGTTTCTTTTATTTTTCATGAAACCTATTTCATAGATGTAGCATTGGTTTATGCTTTAATTAGTTTTACAGCTTCTATTTTAATATCTAAGGTTATAAAGGAGTCTTGATATGATTACAGTTTTCTTTTATATTTTTTTAGTATTAGGTTTGTTTTTTTTCGCTGTTGGTACATTAGGTATTTTGAAATTTCCAGATGTTTATACCCGTGCTCATAGTTCAGCTAAGTGTGATACCATGGGAGCTTTTTTGACTCTAACCTCCTTTTGTATTTACAATGGATTAAATGCTGTCACTTTTAAAATTATTCTTGTAATTATTTTTATATTTATTACTACTCCTACTGCCACTCATATTATAGCCAGAGGAAACTATGAAAAAGAAGGAGACTCTGAAGATGGAAAGTTTTAGTATATTAATATTAATATTTTTAATAATATTTTCTATATCAGTTTCTATTATAAAAAATCTTTTAGCTAGTGTTGTAGTTTTTATGGTATATAGTCTTCTCATGGCAGTGCTTTGGCAGCAGTTAAATGCTCCTGACTTAGCAATAACTGAGGCTGCCGTTGGTGCAGGTGTTACTACTCTATTATTTGTGCTTGCAATTAGGAAGGTTAAAGGTGATGATAATGAGGAAAATTAGCGCTATTTTTATAACAGTAATGCTCATATTAATACTGTTGATTGGAGTTAATGATCTTCCAGAATTTGGTAACGAAAATAATCCAAGTAATAATATTCTTAGCAAAACTTACTTAGCAAATACTACAAAAGAAACAGGAGCTTTAAACATAGTGACAGGTATCATTTTAGATTATAGAGCTTTGGATACATTAATGGAAGCGACGGTTTTGTTTAGCGGTGTTGTTGTTATTATTCTGCTTTTTAAAGATTAGGAGGCTATAGTGGAAAGAGATATAATTCTAAAAGAAATAGGTAAAATTTTAATACCTCTAGTACAACTTTTTGGTATATATGTAATAATTAATGGGCATCTTTCTCCTGGTGGAGGATTTTCCGGTGGGACTATTTTAGGAACCTCATTAATTATAATGCATTTAATATATGGAGAAAATTTTATAAAAAATCTATATTCTAAGAAAAAACTTATTTTAATAATCAGCATTTCTTTGATATTTTACACTCTTATTAAAGGATATAGTTTTTTATCTACTGAATTAAATCTACCTCATCCTCCTATTGGTAACCCGGGCAATATACTAAGTTCAGGATTTATACTACCTTTAAATATTGCAGTTGGATTATTAGTTGCATCTATTTTTTATGTAATTTTTTCAATTTTTATAAGAGACGAGGTTTAATATGGATATACTTTTAACGAATTATTTTGAAACTGGAGCTATTATACTTTTTGGTGTAGGCTTTGCAACTTTAATGCTCCATAGAAATTTAATTAAAAAAATAATTGGAATGAACATTATGGATACTGCTATATTTTTATTTTTTATTGCAAAAGGATATATTAAGGGTAAAGAAGCACCTATAATAACAGATTCTTTTAAAGGTGTTAGCAATTATATAAATCCGGTTCCCAGTGCACTAATGTTGACAGGTATAGTTGTTGCTGTTACTACTACAGCTTTTGCACTAGCTTTAACTATCAAATTACATAAGCATTATAATACAGTTGATTTAGATATTATTCTAAGAATGAGAGGAGACCAAAATGATTAACTATATACCTATTTTAAATATTTTAATTTTAATTTTATTTTCTTTTATAATAATAATAGTAAAAAATAATAAAAAAGTTAAATTTATTTCCCTAGCTTCAAATATTTTTGTTTTTTTCCTTTCAATAATATTAGCAAGAAAAGTGTTAACACAAAATATTATTACTCTATCCTTAGGAGATCCAAATAATCTATTGGGAATCGAATTTCTTATTAGTAAACCAGAAGCAGTAATAGGACTTATTTTCACATTTGTTATGGTTATGATTCTCTGGTATTCAAATTTTTATTTAGAAAAAGAAGTATCTGAAAATAGAATATCTTTCTTTTATCTATTAATAAATATATTATTAGCTTCTCTTTTAGGAGTTATTTATACAAATGATTTATTTAACAGTTATGTGTTTATAGAAATATCTACTCTTTCTGCTTGCGGTATTATTATTTTAAAAGATAAAAAAGAAAATATAAAAGCAACTATCAAGTATTTGATAATGAGTACTATCGGTTCCGGATTAGTTTTAATGGCTATAGCCTACATCTACTCTATTACCGGACATTTAAATATATCTAATATACATGAAATTATTATAACTAATTATCAATTTCATAGGAATGCTGTATTAATAATTTTGGGATTATTTACAGTTGGTTTAGGTATAAAAAGTGCTGTATTTCCACTTCACAGCTGGCTTCCAGATGCCCATTCTTCTGCACCAACTCCAGCTAGTGCTGTTTTATCTGCATTAGTTATAAAAGTATATGTATTTATGCTGATAAAAATTTTATTCAGAATGTTCAGCTATGAAATTGTAAACAGTTTTATAATTATGGACATAATTCTACTATTAGGTTCTATGGGAATGATATTTGGTTCAATTATGGCTATTATGCAAAAAGAACTTAAGCGTATGGTTGCATATTCAAGTGTTGCTCAAATGGGATATATAGTTTTTGGTATAGGCTTAGGTACTATTTCAGGTACTGCTATAGCAATTTATCATATAATAGGTCATGCTGTTACAAAATCCTCGCTTTTTTTAATATCAGGATTGTTAATTGATAAAACTGGCAGTAAAAAAATAGAAGATTTAAAGGGTATTGGAAAAGAAATGCCTTTTACCTTAGGTTTATTCACCTTAGGAGCCTTTTCAATGGTAGGTATACCTATTCTACCGGGTTTTATTTCTAAATGGTATTTGTCCTTGACTTGCATCGAAGTTGGAAGAGTTCCACTAATACTTATTATACTGGCCAGCTCTCTACTTAATGTTTTATATTATTTCCCTATCGTTATAAATGGCTATTTTGGAAATGATAATCTTGAAGGTAAAATCTACAAAGCAAAAAAAATCCCTTTTATAAATCTACTACCAATAATACTTTTAGTAATTTCTATGGTTGTAATTGGTGGTATGTCTTATAATTTAATTGGATTATTTAATATTTAAACAAGGAGAATATAATGAACTTTGAAATCTTTCTGCCTGTTATAGTACCTATTGTTATGGGACTAGTTGTAGGTATAGTAAAACCTTCATATGAAAACAGAAATAAAGTTGTAATAATCACGACTATATTAAATTTTTTCTTAGTTCTTTATGTAGTTTTTTTTAAAGACAACTCATTTTATCATATGGTTAAAATTAATGAATTTTTAGATCTTTATCTTCATCCGGATAGCATAGGAAAAATATTTGCTGTCTTAGTATCGAGCCTATGGATTTTAACTACATTCTATTCTATAGACTATATGGGAAAATCTAAAAATTTAAATAAATTTTTTATGTTTTTTCTTATTACCGAAGGAGTAACTCTTGGGATAGCCTTTTCAGGAAATTTGATTACTTTATATTTATTCTATGAATTACTTACTCTATCTACCTTTCCTTTAGTAATTGAAAAAGGTTCCGCAAAAGCCTTAAATGCAGGAAAAAAATATTTAATATATTCTTTTTTTGGTGCTACTATGGTTCTTTTCGGGATAATACTTCTTTACAGTCAAACTCAGAATTTATCTTTTGTTCCCGGTGGAGTTGTTGGAAGTTTAGTATTTGGAAATAAAAATTTATATTTAATGGTATATATTCTATTGTTTTTAGGCTTTGGTGTTAAAGCTGCTCTGGTACCCTTTCATTCATGGCTGCCTTCAGCTATGGTAGCACCTACACCTGTAAGCGCACTTCTTCATGCAGTAGCTGTTGTAAAATCCGGAATATTTGCTTTAGGTAGAATGACTTATTATGTTCTTGGTTGGAGAGTAATTGAATTCACTGAAGGAAATAAGTATACATTGATTTTAGTTTTACTTACAATTTTAATGGGCTCTTTTTTAGCTATACATCAGGAAAATTTAAAGAGAAGACTTGCATATTCTACTATCAGTCAATTGGGATATATAATGCTAGCTTTAGTAATATTTGAAAATAGTTCCTATATTGGTGGAATGCTTCATATGCTTTTTCATGCAACTGTTAAAATTACATTGTTCTTTTGTGTTGGTGCCATAATGCATTATGAAAAGAAAACAGAACTTCATGAAATAGCCGGTATAGGTAAAAAAATGCCAAAAACTATGATTAGCTTTAGTGTAGCCTCTATTTGTTTAATAGGAATACCTCCTACAAATGGTTTTGTAAGTAAATGGTTTTTAGCAATAGGCGGCTTAGATCAAGGAAACTATCTAATTCCAATAATACTTTTACTCAGTGCTTTTTTTACCGCTGCATATTTAATACCGATAATTTCTACAGCCTTTTTTAAAGGTGATCCATCTAAAAAAATCGAAATATCAGAACCAAACAATTTTATGTTAATACCAATTATGATTTTAGCAGCTATTAATTTGATTTTAGGTATTTTTCCTAATGCCATAATTAATACCATACAGATAGCAGCGAAAAAATTATTTTAAAGGACGGATAAAATATGGACATACTATTATTATTTATTTTATTATTTCCAACGATAACAACCACAATTTCATATTTTGTTGGAAAGAGAAATGAATTTTTAAGAAATATTATTAATATATCATCTACACTTATTAATTTTATTGTAGTTATATATTTATTTAGATATATAAAAACAGAAAGTATAACTTATCAAGTATCCTATGTGATGGGAACAGGATTATATTTAAAGCTTGATGCTTTTAGATATATATTTGTTCTAATCACTAGTTTTATATGGTTTATAGTTAATATTTATTCCAGTCAGTACTTATTTGGCTACATACATAGAAACAGATATCACTTTTTCTTTATGGTTACTTATATAAGTACCTTGGGTTTTTTTATATCTGAAAATATAATTAACCTTTTCACTTTCTTCGAAATAATGTCTTTTTCATCATATCCATTAATTATACACGATGAAGATGATGAAGCACATGAGGCAGGAGTAACGTACATGGCTATGGCTGTTGCCGGTGGCATGATACTACTAATGGGTATATTTATACTGTATTCTTATACTCAAGTTTTAAACATTACTCAACTTTCTTATATTTTACCCGGATTAGGATATATTAAATATGTTATAAGCGGTCTTCTTATAATAGGTTTCGGTATCAAAGCAGGTTTGGTACCCCTTCACATGTGGCTTCCAAAAGCTCACCCTGCGGCTCCTACGCCAGCAAGTGCTATTTTATCAGGTGTTTTAGTAAAGACGGGTATATTCGGAGTTTTAATAACTGTAATTTTTTTAATGAATTATGATTTATACCTATCCTATTTGATGGTGATATTTGGATTTACTAATATATTTACAGGAGGTATTTTAGCTTTGTATCCTGTAAATATCAAAAGAACCTTAGCTTACAGTACTATGAGTCAAATCGGTTATTTGTTTTTAGGTATTGGCCTAATAGGACTTTTAAAAGATCATGGTTATTTAGCTGTATACGGTACAATGTTTCATATATTTAACCATGCAGTTTTTAAAGTTATGTTATTTATGGGAGTTGGAATTATTTACATGATTACCCATGAATTAGACATTAATAAACTTTACGGTTTCGGAAGGTTTAAACCTATTCTAAAAATTACATTTTTTATTGGCTTTTGTGCAATTATAGGTATGCCTGGATTTAACGGTTATTTAAGCAAAACTTTAATCCATCACAGTTTATCTGAATTTTTAAGTCAATTTTCAAATTTCACTAGAATAAGTATTGAAATTTTATTTACACTTGGAAGTTCTATTACAACAGCTTATTTGCTTAAATTATATATAAGTTTATTTGTAGAAGATAACAGTAAATATTATGCTTCTTATAGAAGGTACATAAATAAAAGAGCTCTATTCCCTATGGTAATATCATCATTTATTATCATATACGTAGGTATTAATCCTAACGTATTTGAAAATTATTTTTTTAATATTTACAGCATTTTTAATATAGATACTACTACTATTCATAATATCCATTTTTATTCATTAGCAAATATGTCTTCTTCTTTTATAACTATAGCATTAGGTGTGTTTATATATTTAAAATATGTATTGCCTAAATTAAGAAGAAAAAATAAAAACAATGGTCATTTAGACTACTTTAATAAATCTGAAAACTGGATATCTTTAGAAGACAACTTGTATATTCCTGTTTTAAAATTTTTGTTCTTAATATCTACCTTTATCCTTAGAATATTTGACAATCTATTAATGAAAACTGCTGCATTTATATCCTACAGCATTAAATATGCAGCCAACATAGAATTTCAAAGTTATACCAGTCCAATGGAAAAGCTCGAATCTATAACTTACAGCATTTATAGAAGTGTAAAAAATAGGAAGAATAACAAAAAAGAAAAAAACAAAATTTTCCAAAACTTACAGAACGAATTAAAAGAATCTGTACAGCAAGGTAAAAATAAAACAAAATCTAAGTTTGAAAATTTTGAAAACAGAATAAATGAACATGAAAATAACTCAAAAGAAAATATAAAGTCAACTATCAAAGATAAATTTAATAATAATGAAAATTTACACATTAAAGAAAAAACCGTCAAAAAAATAAAAGATAGTGAAAAATACACAACTATAAAGAAAGATTTTGACGAAACTAAATATAGAATGAACAGTATAACATACTCAATTTATATAGTAGGTATAGTAATTGTCGTAGTACTTCTTGCTTTAATTATATTCAATAGTTAAAAAAATCCCTTTAGATTGTTAGAAATCTAAAGGGATTTTGTATTTATGATTATTTTCCACTTGACATTGTTAAATTTACTATACTTTTCTCAAGTTCTATTATTCTATTATTAATCTTATTATATTCTTTCTTTGTTAATTCTTCTTTTAAACTACCGTCTGTAATGTCCGTAGTCTTATTAAATAGTTCCTTAAGTTCATTTAGCTTTTCTTTTAATTGATGTACTTTTTCAATCTCAATTAACTCATTTTCTTCTTCAGTTATTCTTTTTAAGGACTTAAACAGTACTCTTCCATCTTCATGTCCTAAGCTTTTTACTTTTTCTAAAGTAACTTCAAATTCTTCGTCCTTTTTTGGTATTATAGTATCTATTCCTAATTCTGATTTTATAGTTTCTGCAAAATCTTCTCTGGCATCTTCTTCTCCATGAACTATAAAAGTTTTTTTAGGAGCTGACTTTAATTCCTTTAACCAGGCTATCAAATCATCTCTATCTCCATGGCCGGAAAATCCTTCAATACTATATATTTTAGCATTTACTTTAATTTCTTCACCAAGAATCTTTACTTCTTTTTCACCACTTTTTAATCTCTGTCCTAAAGTTCCATCGGCTTGATATCCTACAAAAACTACTGCAGCATTATTTCTCCAAAGGTTGTGCTTTAGATGATGTCTTATTCTACCAGCTTCACACATTCCACTTGCAGAAATTATTATTTTTGGTTCTGTTGAAATATTCAAGGCTTTTGACTCATCTACACTTTGAGTAAAGTGCAGGTTTTTAAAAAATAAAGGATTATCACCTTTCATTATATAACCCCTAGCTTCTTCATCGAAAGCTTGAGGATTTTTGTTGAAAATTTCAGTTGCTTTCGTAGCAAGAGGACTATCTATAAAAACAGGAATATCTTTAAGTATTTTAGTAGTTTCTGTCTCATGACCATCATAGTATTTATTTAATTCATATATGATATCTTGAGTTCTACCAACCGCAAAGGAAGGAATTACTACTGTACCATTTTTCTTAACTGTATCTACAAGAATATCTACCAGCTTCTCAGTTCTTTTTTCAACTTCCTCATGTAATCTATTTCCATAAGTTGATTCAATAATTAAATAGTCGCATTCTTCAACTATTTCTGGATTTCTTAGTATAGGTTTATTTTTCATACCTAAATCGCCGGTAAAGACTAATTTTTCTTCCTGCCCATTTTCTTTAATCCACAGCTCTATTATAGCTGATCCAAGTATATGTCCTGCATCTTTAAATCTAAGGGTAATATTTTCATCAATTTTAACTTTTTGATTGTATAGTATTGGTTTAAAGTATTTAAGAGACTCTTCTGCATCTTTTGTGTTATATAAAGGCAGTACTTCTTCTTCACCTTTTCTTAAAGCTTTTCTAGTTTTCCATTCTGCTTCTACTTCATGTATATGAGCACTATCCATAAGCATTATAGAACATAGATCGCTAGCAGGTTTAGTTGCATAAATCTTACCTTTAAACCCTTTTTTTACTAATAAAGGTATCCTTCCACTGTGGTCAATATGAGAATGACTTAAAAATAAATAATCTATTTCTGTAGGATCAAATTGAAATTCTTCATAATTTAGATCTTCAACTTCTTTTTTGCCTTGAAATAATCCACAGTCTAATAATATTTTTTTATCCTCAATTTCAATATAATGACATGAGCCAGTTACGGTTCCTGCTGCACCGGTAAATTTTATTTTCATGTATGCCACTCCTTTTTTATTCTGTAGTTTCGCTGTCTTCTTCTGAATTGTCAGTATTATCTGATTCTTCAGTATCATCAGAAGGTTCTTCTGTTTCTTGTTCTGTAGATTCTTCTATACCTAAATCTATATTATCATAATCTACTATTTTTTCTACATCTGCATTTTCTCTAATTTCTGTCACTCTTTCATTAAATAAATTATTTCTGTACTGTTCCTCAACTGCTTCTTTATTTTCTTCAAAAGTAGTTTGTTTTTCAGTTACTTTAATTATATGAACTCCAAATTCACTTTCTACAAGTCCACTTAGTTCTCCTATCTCTAAATTAAAAGCTACTTCTTCAAATTCTGGTATCATCTGCCCTTTTCCGAAGAAACCTAAGTCTCCTCCAGATTGTGCTGAACCATCAATAGAATACTCTTGAGCCATCTCTGCAAAATCTTCACCTTCATAAAGCTTCGAAAGAATATCTTGAGCCACCATTGGATCTTCTACTAAAATATGACTTGCTCTTACTTTATCAATTTCATCTTTATTTTCTTCATAGTAAGTCTCTAAATCTGAATCATCAATTTCTAATTCCTGACTATAATCTTTTAGATATTCGTTGATTAGTTGTTCTTTTCTTATTGTATTTTTAAGATAATCTTCAGTCATCATATTAGTGTCTAGAAATTTTTGATAATCTTCTTCTGATGGAAATTGCGTTTTATATGCTTCAAATTGACTTTCTAAATCTTCATCATTTACTTCAACACCATTTTCTAATGCAACCTGTTCTAAAGCTTTGTCTGTAATCATGTTTTCCAGTACTGATTCTTTTAAATATCTTTCAAAACTTTTATCAGCTTCTATTTCAACATCCCAGATGTCATTTCCATACTGAGCTTCATACATGTTTTTATAGATTTTCAGCTCATTCATATAAGCTTCCTTGGATATTGATTCTCCATTCACTGTTGCTGCTTCATCACTTTCAGCCTTTTGAATACATCCTGATAGCATTCCTAGGACTAAAGTTAATGCCAGCATTAAAATTATTTTTTTATTCTTCATTATTTCCTCCTATTATTTTATGACAATTTACACATTAGTTATTTGATTATATATTTTTTCAAACATATTTTCAAGGTTGTCTAATATGCTTTTATCTTCTTCTTTTATTTTGTATATAAGTTTATAATCTTTTGTTACTTTTTCAATATTGTTTTTATAGTCTCTTAACATAACACCAAGGGTTTGATTTATTAATTCATCCTCTTCTCTGAATTCAATGAAAATTCTGTTATTTTTTTGTTTAATTTCCTTAATTCCTAATTTTTTCGAATATATTTTTACGGTAGATAATTTTAGTAAGTTATTAACTTCCAAAGGTATTTCTCCGTACCTATCTATTATCTCATCAGAAACATCAAATATGTCATCTCTTTCTTCAACAGCAGAAATTTTCTTGTATATTTCAATTTTTTGTTCTTCATCTTCTATATATGTCTTTGGAATATAAGCATTTATGTCAAGATCAATTGTTACCGTAGTATCTTCATGACTTTCTTTTTTGATTCCTTTTACCTGCTTAACGGTTCTTTCCAGCATTTTAACAAATAAATCATAACCTATAGCTGCCATGTGTCCGTGCTGTTGTGAACCTAGTAAATTCCCTGCACCTCTTAGTTCTAAATCCCTCATAGCAATTTTGAATCCCGATCCAAACTCTGTAAACTCTTTTACTGCTTTTAGTCTTTTTTCAGCTATTTCTGAGAGGACCTTATCCCTTTCATAAGTCAAATATGCAAAAGATGTTCTATTGCTTCTCCCTATTCTACCTCTAAGTTGATACAACTGTGACAAACCGAATTTATCAGCTTCATCTATTATCATAGTATTAACATTTTTTATATCCATTCCTGTTTCTATAATAGTTGTACATATTAAAATATCATATTTGTTATTGATAAAATCAATCATAATATTTTCAAGTTCGTGTTCATTCATCTGCCCATGAGCTACTGCTATTTTAGCATCGGGAACTAAAGCTTGTATTTTTGCTGCTTTTTCCTGTATGTCGTGAACTCTATTGTGAACATAATATACCTGTCCTCCTCTAGATAATTCCTTCGTTAAAGCCTCTCTTATGAATCCGGGGTTACTTTCAATGACAAATGTTTGTATTGGTAATCTCTCTCCCGGTGGTTCTTCAATTACAGACATATCCCTTATTCCTATCAAAGACATATGAAGGGTTCTAGGAATAGGTGTAGCAGTTAAAGTAAGTACATCCACATTCGTTTTTATTTCTTTTATCTTTTCTTTATGTTTCACCCCAAACCTTTGCTCTTCATCTACCACCAGCAATCCCAAATCTTTGTATTTTACGTCTCTTGATAATAATCTATGAGTTCCTATAACAACATCTACAAGTCCGGTTTTTAATTTTTTCAATATGTCTTTTTGCTGTTTTTTTGTTCTAAATCTACTTAACATTTCAATAGTTATAGGGTAATTTCTGAATCTTTCAATCATATTCGAGTAATGCTGTTGAGCCAATATAGTTGTAGGAACAAGTACTGCAGCTTGTTTTCCATCAAAAACAGCTTTAAATATACTTCTAATAGCAACTTCTGTTTTACCAAAACCTACATCTCCACATAAAAGTCTGTCCATAGGTATAGAAGTTTCCATATCATCTTTAATTTCCTCAACACATCTAAGTTGATCTTCTGTTTCTTCATATGGAAATTCTTCTTCAAATTCTTTTTGCCATTGGCTGTCTTCTGAAAAAGTATAACCCTCTACTGAATTCCTTTTAGCATAAAGCTCTAACAACTCTTCTGTCATATCTTCTATTGCTTTTTGAACTTTATCTTTCCTTTTCTGCCATTCATTCCCACCCATTTTATTAATTTTCGGTTTTTCTGAATCTGAACCAATATACTTCTGCACAAGATCCATCTGATCAACGGGAACGAAAAGTCTATCGTTATTTTTATACTCAATAGTAAGGTAATCTTTAGTAATTTCCTTTACTTCTATTTTTTCAATACCTACATACTTGCCAATTCCGTGATATTCATGTACTACATAGTCCCCATTATTCAAATCTGTAAAGGTTTCTATCTTTGATCCTTTAGATTTTCTTTTTTTTGACTTTTTCTTTTTTATTCGTCCAAATATTTCTTTTTCTGTAAGTAGTATAAATTTTGCCTTGGACAGTTCAAACCCTTTTTCTATATATCCTTTTGTTATCAGAGCATGAGAAGTAATAACCTTTGTATCTCCTTTCCCAGAGACACCAATTTTGCAATCTAAGGTTTTTAAATCATCAAAAAGTTTAATACCTTTCTCTAAAGAAGAAATATTTATTACTATTCTAAAACCCTTTTTTTTGTAGTTTTCTATATCTTCAGCTAACTCTACCAGATTACCATAATAAGACCTTACTTCTTTACTTTCAAAGTTGATTTTTGTATTATCCGTAAAGTCTTTATTATTCTTTAATATAGAATTATATACTATGTATCTTAAATTTTTCTTAATAAAGCTCAATACATTTGTATAATTAATGAAAATATTTCTATGTTTTGTGAATACCTTGCCTTTTTCGTATAAATCTATATATTTTTCGTTAAATTCCAACTCTCTTATTTTATCTTCTTCACCTATTCTATTTGGCTCGTCAAATAAAATTACCGTATCATCTTCAAAATAGTCAAGAAAATTCGAATATTCTAATGGAGTATAAGGTGAAAAGAACTCCGCATTATCTATATAATCTCTATTATCTAAAGATTCTATCATACCATTATAAAGATTATTTAAATTTTCTTCTAGTTCTCTATTAGTTACTTTTTTTAGGCTTAAATTATAATCTTTCTCAATATTTTCTTTGGTTTTTTTTATTTCATCATCTTTTAATAGTATTTCACAACAGGGTATTAAAAGACATTCATCAATATTTTCGATAGACCTTTGGCTTTTATAGTCAAAGGACCTTATGGAATCTATCTCATCTCCGAAAAGTTCAATTCTATAAGGATTATCTTGCCAAGGGGAAAATACATCAATTATCCCTCCCCTAACTGAAAATTGTCCTTTACCTTCAACCTGAGATACTCTTTTATATCCCATTATAACTAGTTTTTCTGATAAATTTTCAGTGTTAACAAGAGTGTCAAAATTAATTTTTAAAGAAAAGCTCTTAAATCTATCTTTTTTCATTACCCTGTCTGTAACGGCATTTTGTGAAGCAACAAAAATAGCACTACTATCTTTCACAGCCTGTTCCATAACGTTAATTCGACTGTACATGTCATCTCTACTAAGTGCTTCTATACCGTATAATATAAATTGTTTGCTTTTTAAGTGATAACTATCATTCGTATAGTTATTAATCTTCCTATTTATTCTATTTCCTCTTATATCATCATAAGTAACTATCAAAACTTTTTTATCAACTTTTTCTCTTATATAAGCAGATAAGAAAGCCATTGCATCTTCACTTAACCCGTAAACAATAGGATTAATTCCATTATTTATGGAATCAATAATTTCTATTAAGTTTTTGTTTTTCTCTAAAGTTTTTAAATAAATATCTTTCATCATTTCACCTGTAACCTGCTAATGCTCGGGTAAAATTTTACCCGAGCATGTATTATCTTATATTGAACTCATTCATTGCCTTATCTATGTCTTTTTTTATTATTTCTTCAGCTGAATCTCCAGCTTTCTCAATTATTTCCTTTATAATTTCTCTTTCATCATCAGGAAATTTTTGAAGTACATAAGAAGCTAAATCCATTCTATCATCTTTTCCAACGCCAATCCTTATTCTTGGGAAAGTATCTACTCCCATTTGATATATTACAGATTTCATCCCATTATGAGATCCTGCACTACCATTAGGTCTTATTCTTAATTTTCCTAATTCTAAATCTACATCATCGTAAACGACAATTATATTGTCAGTTGGTACCTTATAAAAGTTCTTTAGATCAACAACTGCAAATCCACTTCTATTCATGTAAGTAGTTGGTTTAACCAGTAAAACCTTCTCCCCCTCAATTCTATACTCTCCATATACAGAGTTGAATTTAGCTTTATTCAGGTCAACTTTGTTTTTGTAGGCAAGATAGTCAATTGTATCAAATCCAACGTTATGCCTCGTACCAGCATATTTTCTTCCAATATTTCCCAAGCCGATTATTAAATGCATACATTCACCTCATTATTCAAATAGCTTACTTATAGATCTACCTTCTGATACTCTTTTTATTACATCGGCTAACAAAGGTGCAGTACTTACAACTGTAATTTTATCAATTTGTTTCTCTTTTGTTAATGGAATAGTATCTGTAATTACAAGTTCTTTAATTACAGAATTTTCTATTCTATCTATAGCCGGTCCAGATAAAACTCCATGAGTTGCACAGGCATAAACTTCTTTAGCCCCTAAATCCTTAAGTACTTTAGCTGCTTTTGTCAAAGATCCAGCGGTATCTACAATATCGTCTATTAATACCACATTTTTATTTTCTATATCTCCAACAACATTCATAACTTCAGAAACATTAGCTTTTTGTCTTCTTTTTTCTATTATTGCTATTGGTAAATCCAATGAAGTTGCGAAGTTTCTAGCTCTTAATACTCCACCTACATCCGGAGATACAATTACTGTGTTCTCATCTAATATCGGTTGAATATATCTTGCTAAAATAGGTCCACCTAACAAATGATCTACAGGTACATTGAAATATCCCTGTATTTGACCTGCATGTAAGTCCATTGTTACTACTCTATGGGCTCCAGCTGCTGCTATCATATCTGCCACTAACTTTGATGTAATAGGATCTCTTGCTTTAGTTTTTCTATCCTGTCTTGCATAACCGTAATATGGTATTACTGCATTTATTCTACCTGCAGATGCTCTTTTTAAAGCATCTATAAATATCAATAATTCCATTAGATTTTCATTTACCGGTGGACATGTCGGCTGTATTACAAATACATCAGCACCTCTTACAGATTCTTTGATTTCTATAGATGATTCTCCATCACTAAAAGCTCCAACTCTACATTCTCCTAAAGGCTGTCCTAATTCTTTGCTAACTTTCTCAGCCAAATCATTATTGGAACCAGCACTAAATAGTTTGATTCCCGCATTTTGTAAAAGCATTATAACCTCCTATTTATACCTATCTTTCCCTTTATTTATTTTAGTAACCTGTCTTGCTCTTCCAATGGCTAAAGCATTTTTTCCTACTTCTTCAGTAATCGTAGAACCACAGGCAATATAAGCTCCCTCATTTATCACTATGGGTGCAACTAAGTTGGAATTACTTCCTACAAAGGCTCCATCTTTTATTATTGTCTTATGTTTTTTCTTCCCGTCGTAATTAACGAATATTACTCCACATCCTATATTTGCATCTTTTCCAACTTCTCCGTCACCTAAGTATGCTAGATGAGAAGCTTTAGAATTATCTCCTATTGTTGTATTTTTCATTTCAACAAAGTCACCTATTTTAACATAATTACCAATTTTGCAATTCGGTCTTATATATGCATAAGGTCCAATTTTATTATAATTTTTTAGTGTAGATTTTATTATTTTTGAGTTTTCGATACTATTATTGCTTCCTATTTTTGAACTTTGAATTCTTGTTCCAGGTCCAATAATATTATCTTCTCCTATTTCAGTCTTTCCTTCTAAAAAAGTATTAGGATATATAATTGTATCTATTCCTATTTTAACATCTTTTTCAATATATGTATTATCAGGATCAATGATAGTTACACCATTAAGCATATGCTTTTTATTTATTCTAAGTTTTTCTTCTTTACTTAGTTCAGAAAGCTGAATCCTGTTATTTACTCCTTTAATTTGTACGGTATCGGATATTTTATATCCACCAACCTTGTATCCTTTTTCTACAATCATTTTTATTCCATCTGTAATATAATATTCATTTTGTGAATTATCATTATCCAATTCATTTAAAACATTTTTTAATTCTTTTCCATCAAAACAGTATATCCCAGAATTTATTTCATTAATTTTCTTCTCTTCTTCTGATGCATCCTTTTCTTCTACGATACCTATAATCTGATTATTATGTCTAAGTATACGTCCATATCCATAGGGTTCTTCTATATCTGCCGTAAGTACTGAAGCCGTATTTTTATTTTCTTTGTGAAATTTAATAAATTCATTTAAAGTTTTTCCTTCTATAAGAGGAACATCGCCATTTAAGATAACTACTGTTGAACTATCTTCAATATAATCTACTGCCTGCATTACAGCATATCCTGTACCGTAGGGTTTATCTTCTCCTATTGGTTGTTCTTTCCAATTAAAATCCTTATTTTTTAGAGCCTTTAATATCTCATCCTTACCATGTCCTAGAATCAAAACTTTCTTATCTATCCTTCCATCTTCACATGCATCTAAAACATATTGAATAATCTTCTTACCCATTACTTCATGAAGGACTTTAGGAGTTCTAGATTTCATTCTAGTACCTTCTCCTGCAGCAAGAATTATTCCTATATTCATTTTATCACCTCGATTTCTATGATATTATACAACTATAAACTCTTATTGACAATATTATATCTAAACAAATCAAATAACACAATAAAAAAGGGTCTTGTTAGACCCTCGCGGATAGTAATATTAAATTATTCCTCTTCTTCCGCCAACTTTTCTTCATACGCAGCAAACACAGCATCCTGTATCATAGCTCTTGTTTCAGAGTTGATTGGGTGTGCTATATCCTTAAATTCGCCATCTGGCATTTTTCTACTTGGCATAGCTATGAAAGGTCCATTTTGTCCATCGATAATTTTAATGTCATGTACAACAAAGCAATCATCAAAAGTAACAGAAACGATGGCTTTCATCTTGCCTTCAGAGTTTATTTTTCTAACTCTTACATCTGTAATTTGCATGGTTTCACCACCTTCTTAAAAAATTATGTCCAAACTATAATATATTTTACTATATTTTAATAAAAAAAGCAAAATTTTTATTCTTTAAAACCCTTGTAATTTATTAGGTTTAATGACTATTAACTTGTTCTCCTCGTCTACTTTTTCAAGAAGTAATAATGAATTATAATCAGTGAAAAGTTTCTTTTTAGGTTCCTTTGTAGAAATAACTACAGAAACACCTTCTACTTCTACATTAAATTCACTCATCATATCCTTCATGCCTCTTACGGTTCCTCCACCTTTCATAAAATCATCTACTATTAAAACTTTGGAATTTTCTTTCAAAGCTCTTCTTGATAGAGTCATAGTTTGAATTTTATTAGATGAACCGGATACGTAGTTTATGCTTAAAGTGCTTCCTTCAGTAACCTTTGTATTTCTTCTTATTACTACTAAAGGTACGTCCATTTCTTTAGCAGTCATCAAGGCTGCCGGTATTCCTTTAGTCTCAACTGTAACCACATAATCTATTTCTTTGTCTTCATACATAGATACTATTATTTTAGCAATATTTTGTACATAATAAGGATTGTTGAATATGTCTGTCATATAGATAAATCCCCCGGGTATTATCCTTTTTTTATCTGAAAACACGCTGCATAGTTCTTCTTGTATCTTTTTTATTTCATCTTTTTTTATTTTAGGTGTAAAAACTACACCCCCAGAAGCTCCTGCTATTGTTTTTATTTCTCCGTAGTTAAATTCTTCCACTATGTTTTTAACTATTACAATATCTTCACTTATAGTAGATTTTGCTGAATTAAAAATTTCAGAAAAATAATTATATGAAAATATATGATTTGGCCTTTCAGAAAATATTTTCATCAAAGCTCCAATTCTTTGATTTCTTTTATATTTTTTCATTTGTTCACCTCAATACGAATTATTGAGTTAATTATACATTCTTTGTTCGTTCATTACAAGAACTGATACTTTTAAATATTTTTAAATTTTGATATAATGATGCTAATATTAAAAAAGGTGGTTATTAAATGAAAAAATATACTTCTATTCATTTCATAGGAATAGGTGGTATCAGCATGAGTGCTTTAGCTCAGATAATGCTTGATAAAGGGGTTAAAGTATCAGGTTCTGATATTACACAATCTCATTTGACTGATTTACTCAAAAATAAAGGTGCCAAAATCCAAATAGGCCATAATGAGAATAATATTGATAATATAGATTTAGTTGTATATACATCAGCTGTAGGAGAAGATAATCCTGAATATCAAAAGGCATTAGCTTTAGGTATACCATTAGTTGAAAGAGCTGCGTTTTTAGGCGAAATGATGAATGATTACTTCAAAACCACAGCTATATCCGGCACTCACGGTAAAACAACAACTACAGGTATGCTAGCTGATATTATGATGAATACCGATATTGACCCTACTATTCTTTTAGGCGGAGAATACCAGGCAATGGAAGGTAATATAAGGTTGGGTAAAAAGAATTATTTTTTGACCGAAGCTTGTGAATATAAGCGTAACTTTCTTAATTTTAGTCCTTACATTGGAGCAATTTTAAATATAGAAGAAGATCATCTTGACTATTATAAGGATTTGAGTGAAATAAAGAGTGCCTTTAAAGAATTTGCTCAAAAAATTCCTTCCTACGGATTTCTTGTATATAATGCAGATGATAAAAACCAGGAAAATTTATTCGATGATCTATCATGTAACATGAAATCTTTTGGAATAAATAATGATTCTTATGCTAAAGCTGTAGATGTTAAATTTAATCCATATCCTTCATATGATTTATTTATAGAAGGAGAAAAAATTTGCCATATAAAATTAAAGGTTCCAGGATTTCATAATATTTATAATTCCTTGGCTGCTGCCACTTGTGCTTATATAACAGGAGTATCGAACTGTTCAATAAAAAATGGTTTGGAAAATTTTTCAGGTACTAAAAGAAGGTTTGAATACAAAGGTACCTATAAAAATCGTATTATAATAGATGATTATGCTCATCATCCAACAGAAATCAAAACTACATTGGATGCTGTATCAAACTTGACTGAAGGTGATGTTTTAGTAGTTTTTCAACCTCACACTTATTCACGAACAGAAAAATTGATGAAGCAATTTTCCCAAGCATTTTCTTCAGCCAGTAAGGTTGTAATTATAGATATATATGCTGCAAGGGAAAAAAACGATGGCAAAGTATCTTCAAAAGATTTAGTAAGTAATCTAAAGAAAAATAATGTGGATGCAGTATATAAAAAAGATTTCCAAGAAGCTGCAGAGTATTTAATGGAAAACTCTTCATCAAAAGACATAATAATGACTATGGGTGCTGGAGATGTATATAAGGTGGGAGATATTATTACAAAACTTTAACAATGCTTTTTGAATATATAGAAAATCTAAGGGTATATTATAAATGAAATGTCCCCACTCCCCCTATCTTGCAGTTTTCTGCGATATAGATTATTAAGGCTACTTCTAAGAAGTAGCCTTAATTTTGTTTATTTTATTCAAAATCAAATTTATAATCCAAAGAAAATCTATCCCTTAATTCAATTAACTGCTTTCTTAATACCTTATTTATAGGTGCTCCTTTATTTTCTCTTTCTTTCCATGTGATATATTCTTTCTCTCCAGCCGTGAAAATTTTTTCTGCACCGGGCATTTTTTCAGAATTTCTCAACTGTCTTAGAATTTCTCCAGACCTTTTTTTGAATTCTTCTACTTCAATAAAATTTTCTACGTTAATTGCAATGAAGAAATGTCCTAAATGATAAGGTTGTTTATTTCCCTCTTTATCATATCCAGACAAAGCTTTCAAAAATATTCCACCCTGTAAAGCTGCTGACAGTATCTCGACAACTGTAGCATATCCATAACCTTTATATCCTGCTAATTCTTCTCCTATGCCTCCTAATGGTGATAGGGCTGCATTTCCACTAACCAAATCTTTGAGTATCTGTTCTGTATCTGTCCTTGCCGATCCATCTCTACCTATAACCCATCCTGCAGGAGTTTCTTTCCCTTCTCTAGCAAGTTTTTCAATTTTTCCTCTTTGGGATATTGATGTCGCACAATCTAATAAAAACGGAAATTTTTCATCTGTGGGCATAGCAATTGTCAAAGGATTAGTTCCCAACATATTTTCTACTCCAAAGGTTGGAGCAATAGATGGTCTAGCATTAGTTCCAGTAATACCTATCATATTTTTTTCTACAGCCATCAAAGGATAATATCCAGCAAAACCGTAATGAGATGAATTTCTTACTGCCACCATCCCCATACCGTACTCTTCAGCTTTATTAATTGCCATGTTCATGGCTTTTTTAGATATAACATGACCTATTCCATCATTTCCATCTAAAACGGCTGTAGTAGGGCTTTCTTTCACTATGTCAACTTTAGTCTTTACGTTTAAAATTCCATCATCTATCCTATCTACATATATAGGCTTAAATCTACCAATTCCATGTGAATCTATACCCATTTTATCTGCATTTATAAGAACCTCAGCTGCTACAGCTGCATCTTCTTTTGGTAAATCCATTTCTATAAATACATCTGTCATAAAACTTTCTAAAATATCAAAATCTACCCAAGTTATTTTGTCTTTCATAATTCACCTCTTGTTTTTTTTAATTTTATAGCATGTTTAATTATTTATCAAATTATTACCATGATTACCCCTATAATTGCTATCAAAACAGATAAACCGTATAGAATTTTTTCAGCTGCATCATCTCCAAATTTTTTTCTCATAAACTTCACCTTAAAATTATTCCATACGAAGTGTGGTTTTGAATTTGTCCACATAAAAAGAAATCCGGCATATATTATAACAATAAATCCTATGATTTTATATGGGTCCATATTAATACCTCCTATCATATTCTTATTTCATTTATACCCGGATTTCACACTTTAATACCTATCTATATTTGAAATTGGATTAACTTTTCCACCTCTTTTAATATTTCATCTTCTATTAGTAAACATTCACATTTATTTATATCTTCATAAAGTTCTCTATCTTCAGTTAGCATAGATATCTTATTTCTAATAATATCATATGCTTCTTTAGTGCCTTTACCTAAACCTTTATTTCCTCTTAGATCAATACCTTGACATGCACACATCATCTCCATAGCTAAAACTCTTCTTGTATTTTTCATTATTTCCATAGCTTTTCTCGCTCCTATAGTTCCCATGGACACATGATCTTCTTGATTAGCAGAGGAAGGAATGCTATCCACACTTGCAGGATGAGCAAGACTTTTATTTTCCGATACTAATGAAGCTGCAGAATATTGAACTATCATAAATCCGTTGTTTAATCCACCCTTTTCAACTAAAAATGCTGGAAGTTTGCTTAATGAAGGATTAACCAACCTCTCGAGTCTTCTTTCTGAAATGTTTGCAAGTTCAGCTAATGCTATACTCATAAAATCAAAGGGTAGTGCAACAGGTTGTCCGTGAAAATTCCCTCCTGATATTCCAGTTTCATCAAAAATTATAGGATTGTCTGTTACTGAGTTTATTTCTATTAGAACCTTCTCTTTTATATATTTTATGGCATCCTTAGTAGCTCCATGTACCTGTGGAGTACATCTTAGAGAATAGGCATCCTGTACTCTTATGTCTCCTTGATTAGTTGTCATTTTACTATCTTCCAATAAATTTAGTAGGTTTTCTGCAGTATCTTTCTGCCCTTTATGGGGTCTAACCTCATGGACTCTTTTGTCTAATGCAGTAACTATTCCATTTTGAGCTTCAAATGATAATCCAGCTGCTATATCTGCCAATTTTGATAATTTTATTCCATCATATAAAGTTAAAGCACCTACAGCAGTCATGACTTGTGTTCCATTAATTAGAGCTAATCCTTCTTTTGATGTTAATTCTATGGTTTTTATCCCTGCAAGCTCCATTCCTTCTTTTCCAGAATATATTTTTCCTCTGTATTCTACCTTTCCCAATCCAATCATCGGTAATACCATATGTGATAAAGGTGCTAAATCTCCACTAGCTCCTAAAGAACCCTTCTCTGGAATTAATGGATGCACCTGCTTATTTATCATCTCAATTAAGGTTTCTACTGTTGATAATCTTATTCCAGAATATCCTATAGAAAGAGCATTAACTCTTAAAAGCATTATTGCTCTTACAATATCTCTATCAAAAAAATTCCCTGAACCAACTGCATGGGTTATAATAAGATTTTTTTGCAAAAGCTTAGATTCTTCTTTAGAAATTATTACATCACTAAATTTACCAAACCCTGTATTTATTCCATATATTTTTTTATCATTTTCTAAAAAATATTCTACCTTTTTTCGGGATTCTTTTATTTTTATAACTGCTTCTTTTTTTAATTTTATTTTGCAGTTTTCTCGAGCTACCTTTGCAAGCTCCTCCAGAGTTAAACTTTTTCCATCAATTAGTATGTTTTCCATTTTTACTCCTTTCAAAAAGTAATAAGGCAAATCAGGACTGAATCTCAGTCCTGATTTGCCTCCTAATATCTAATTTCTCTAGGCTATTTAATTTAAATACATTTTATTACAAATTGCTAAATTAGTCAACTAAATAGGTTGTATACCCATGCCTATTGCTTCATGCTCAAAGCCGTGTCTAGGAGATCCTATTTCTCCGTAAAGCACCACCGAAAGCCAACTTCCTGATGATTTATCATCTACTATAAGATTTCCTCTAACTAAAGTATATACTAATCCAGTACTTCTTAAAACTTCACCAAGTTCTACCTGTCCTCTACAGTATCCAGTAAAGGCTTCCATAGTAGCATGATAAAGAGCATGTTCTTCTCTATAATTTTCTCTTATGAAATCTTTTCTCATAGCTGCCGTTTCTATAGCTGCTATAATGTTTTTAGAATCCATAGATCCAGCCTGTCCTGTTAAAATATGATAGTTTTTCTTAGAATATTTCTCTATTAGAAAATCTTTTTCTTCTTTATCAGCAATAGATATTCTTATGGCTATTTTTCCAATTCCTGCTTTTTTCATTTTATCACCTTACATATTATACTACTTTAATGGTGATTTATTCAATATTTCTTTTTCCTTTTCAACCGCCATTTTTTCTAAATTTTTTACTATTTTTCTGGTTTTTTCTACATAAGTTTCATCTTTAATAGAGTTTAAATTTATTTTTACATTTAAAAGTGCCGAAAGCACTGCCGTTCTAGCAAGCATTGCTGATACCAAACCATCAGTTACTGCATTTTTATTACCTTTTTCAACAACTATTTCAGCTATAGGCATT
This sequence comes from Clostridia bacterium, assembly GCA_011390775.1. GTDB lineage: Bacteria > Bacillota > Clostridia > Tissierellales > Dethiosulfatibacteraceae > UBA8670. The sequence goes on from JAABRS010000001.1 coordinate 56,717, forward strand.
ATTTCAAAAGCTTCCTTGGCAATTTCTAAAGGTACTTCTGCAGCTATTATTAATCCTTCTTGTATTGTCTTCTTTCTGAATTCTTTTTCTTCTTCTGTATTTTTAGGAAGTTTAAATCCTTCCATTACCTTATCAAAAGCTTCGCAGTCCTTTTCTATATTATCAAGCATGTTTACTCTTATCATTTCAGCTTTTTCTACTATTAGTTTCATTTCTTCTTCTACTTCTTCATAATTCTTTTTACCTACTGTAAGATTTGCAACCATTTCTGATAAGGCTGCTGCTAAAGCTCCACTGTAAGCTGCTATACTTCCACCACCAGGTACTGGTTCACTTGAAGCCGTCTCTTTTGAAAATTCTTTTAATGTTTTATTTTTCATCATATCCTCCCTAATTTTCTTGTACTATTTGACCATCTTTTATAACGGTTTTCACAATATTAACGCCTACATGATAAGGTAAAAATTTATAAGATGGATAATCTAATATTAATATGTCTGCTTTTTTACCGGGATCTATACTACCAGTTTCAGATACTCTATCTATAGCTGCAGCACTATTTATAGTAAGAGCTGTAACTATTTCTTCAGGTGATAGGTTCATATATAACGCCGCTAATGCAATTATTAGTGGTATAGAATTTGTAAAACTACTACCAGGATTTAAGTCGGTAGCTAATGCTACAGCACAACCTCTATCAATCATTTTTCTTCCATCAGCATACTTTTCTTTTAAGCAAAAGGCTGTCCCAGGAAGAAGTGTTGATATAACTCCTTTTTCAGCCATGTCCTTAATCCCTTTATCTGACACTTGAAGTAAATGATCTGCTGATATTGCTCCTAGTTCTGCTGCAAGTTCTGCTCCTCCCAGCTGTACTATTTCATCTGCATGGAGTTTGAGTTTTAATCCCATCTCCTTTGCTTTAGAAAGGAATTTTCTGGATTGTTTAATGTCAAATACTCCTTCTTCACAAAAAATATCTGCAAATTCTGCTAAATTATTTTCAACAACCTTAGGCAAAACTTTTTCTATTTGAAAATCTATAAATTCATCTTCTTTTCCTTTATACTTTTCCGGTACTGCATGTGGTCCTAAAAAAGTTACTGCAATATCAATAGGATGATCTTTTTGTATTTCTTTCATAGCTTTAAGTTGTTTGATTTCTGTTTCCAAATCCAACCCGTATCCGCTTTTTCCTTCAACTGTTGTAACACCAAATTTAAGCATAGAATCCAATCTTTTCCTCCCGGATTCTACCAGTTCTTCTAAAGAAGCTTGTCTGGTAGATTTAACAGTACTTATTATACCTCCACCTCTTCTCATAATGTCCATGTAGTTATCTCCTCTTAATCTCCAGGAGAATTCTTCTTCTCTATATCCACCAAAGACAAAATGAGTGTGTGAATCTATAAATCCAGGCATAACACTTTTGCCATCTGCATCAATCACTTCATACTCTTTTTTATTAATTTTTTTTAATATATCTTCTTCCTTACCTACTGCTTTAATTTTATCGTCTTCTATTACTACTGCTCCTTTTTCTATAACTCCTATATTACTCATGTCTTTACCATATTTAGGTTCATAGCCAGAACAGGTAACTACTTCTGATGTATTTAAAATAATTTTTTTAATCATATTTTCACCACCTTGACTTATTATAACATTAAAGTCTTGTTTCTAAAACTTGATCTATTTTAAATTCTTCCAATCCTAAGTAATACTCTGCTGTATCAACTAATGCAGCCATTGGTACTAGACCTATTATTTCACTTCCTAGAACGTTAACACCATACCTTTTACACTCCATCTTAACAGTTTCGAATACTCTATAAATAGCGGTTTTTGTGTAGTCCGTTAGATTCATAGAAACCTGTACTATATTTCTATCTTCAAGCTCTATACCAATTGATTTACAATATCTAAATCCTCCGTTTATATGTCTAATCTGTCTTGCTATTTTATTAGCAATATCTAAATTATCTGTATCTAAATTTATATTATAAGCAACAAGAGGCATCCTAGCACCAATTGCTGTCACTCCTGCTGTTGGATGTACTGTATCAGGCCCAAAATCAGGCTTCCATTCTGAATCTTTCATCTTTTCAGACATTTTTTCAAACTGTCCTTTTCTAATTTTTGCTAAATTTGTTCTATTAGGTGCTGTAGCTGATTCTTCATATAAAAAGAATGGAAGATTATGCTTCTTAGAAGCTTCTTCTGCTACTTCTTTTGCTAATTTATCTGCTTCTTCCACTGTTACATTCCTGATAGGTATAAAAGGTATTACATCTACTGCTCCCATTCTCGGATGCTGCCCTTCGTGCTTTGTTAGATCTATTAATTCTACGGCTCTATCTATGGCTTCGAGTACAGCTTTCTTTAATTCTTCCGGTTCTCCTACTACTGTAACCACACATCTGTTATGATCTTCGTCATTACTATAATCAAGTAGCTTAACACCCTCTTTCCCTCTGAACGACTCTACAATTCTATCTATTTTATCTAAATCTCTTCCTTCACTAAAATTTGGTACGCACTCTACAATTCTTTCCATTTTATCCTCCTATTTTTTACAAAGATAATGACAGAATCTTTTGACTCTATCACTATCTTTTTATATTAATTTTTATTTTTTTAAATTATTAAAGGTTTTTTCTATTAAGTCATCATCTGCTACATAAGGTATTGTTATATGATCTTCTCCCTGGAATTTCTTGTTGTATTCAGAAACAGTATCTATTGAATTTTCACATCTTGCCCAATTTCTTCTTGCAACTCCTACCATTGCATCCCAAGGTATTGAATTCATAAGTATTTCATCTACTCTTTCGCTACCATCCAATACCATTCCAAAACCACCGTTTATAGCTTTACTAATTCCTACTCCACCACCGTTATGAAGAGCTACTAAGCTCATTCCTCTTGCAGCATTTCCTGCAAAACAGTGTATAGCCATATCAGCAGTGATGTTACTTCCGTCTTTTATGTTGGATGTTTCTCTGTATGGTGAATCAGTACCTCCAGTGTCGTGATGATCTCTACCCAGCATCACCGGTCCTATTTCTCCCTCTCTTACCATTTTATTAAATTTAAGAGCTATGTCTCTTCTTCCTAAAGCATCTTGGTATAGAATTCTGGCTTGAGTTCCAACTACTAATTTATTTTTCTCAGCATCTCTTATCCATACATAGTTATCTCTATCTTGTCCCCTTCTATTAGGGTCTATTGCATCCATCGCTGCTTTATCAGTTTTGATTAAATCATCGTGTTTACCACTTAAGCAAACCCATCTAAATGGTCCGTATCCGTAATCGAAAAGCATAGGTCCCATTATATCCTCTACATAAGATGGAAAAACAAAGCCTTCGCTAGTATCTTTACCATTTTTAGCTATTTCCTTAGCTCCTGCATCAAATACAGCTCTCATAAAAGCATTTCCATAATCAAAAAAATATGTTCCTTTATCCACTAATTTTTGTATTAGTTTAAAGTGTTTAATAAGACTTTTATCTACATGTTTTTTGAATTCTTCTTTGTCGTTTTTTAAAAGTTCTGTTCTTTCTTCAAATGAAAGTCCTTGAGGACAGTATCCTCCGTCGTAAGGAACGTGACAGGATGTTTGATCTGATAAAAGTTCTATTTTAATATTGTTATCTACTGCATACTCCAGCAAATCCACAATATTTCCTTCAAAAGCAATTGACATAGGTTCTTTTTTGTTTATATACTCATCAGCAAGTTCAAAGGCTTCTTTTAAGCTAGCTGTAGATTTCGAAACCCATCCCTGTTCCATTCTCGTTTCAATTCTTGATTTATCTACTTCTGCAATAATACCTACACCATTAGCAATCTCAACAGCTTTAGCCTGAGCACCGCTCATTCCGCCCAATCCTGAAGATACAAATAGATGTCCTCTTATATCTCCATCTTCAGCTACACCAAGTTTCAATCTTCCTGCATTTAACAAAGTATTAAATGTACCGTGCACAATTCCTTGTGGTCCTATATACATCCATCCTCCTGCAGTCATCTGTCCGTAGCTTGATACCCCCATAGCAGTTGCTTTTGACCAGTCTTCGGGATTATCAAACATACCTATCATAAGACCGTTTGTAAGTATTACTCTCGGACTTTTTTCATGAGATTTGAAAAGTCCAACAGGGTGCCCGGACATAACTACTAATGTCTGTTCATCAGTTAGCTTCTCTAAATATTTTTTTATTAATCTGTATTGCATCCAGTTTTGGCAAACTTGTCCCGTTTCTCCATAGGTAACAAGTTCATAAGGATAGAGAGCTATTTCAAAATCCAGGTTGTTATCTATCATAACCTGCATTGCTTTTCCTTCTACGCATTTACCCTTGTATTCATCAATTGATTTTCCTTTAATTCTTCCTTTCGGTCGAAATCTATATCCATATATTCTACCCATTGTCATAAGCTCTTCTAAAAATTCTGGAGCTAGTTTTTCATGATGTTCTTCAGGGATATATCTTAAAGCATTTTTTAATGCTAATTTAATTTCCCTATCTGTTAATGTCACTTCTCTTTTTGGTGCTCTTCTATATTTAGGGTCGAATCCAGGATGTTCAGGTAATTCTGAATCTAATTTAATTGTCATTGAATTTGAAATATCCATATTATTTAACATGACAATCCTCCTTTAATTATATTTATTTTTATATCTAATTATACATAACTAACGTCTATAAAACGTCTACAACTAAAAAAAGTCGAAGGAAATTATCGACTATTTTTAAATAATTTTTTTATAGATTTTTCATTTGCTTCACAGATGCCTCTTTCAGTGATTATTCCTGTTACATATTTTGAAGGTGTAACATCAAAAGCAAAATTTTTAGCCTTGCTTTCTTTTGGTGTAAGCAGGATTTTAATAATTTTACCATCTGAAAGGCCTTGAATGTATTTTACCTCTTCTCCACCTCTTTCTTCAATAGGTATATCCTTCAATCCATCTGAGATTTCCCAGTCTATTGTAGATGAAGGTAAAGCTGCATAAAAGGGTACTTTATTATCATAAGCCGCCAGTGCTTTTAAATATGTTCCTATTTTATTTGCAACATCTCCTGTATATGTAGTTCTATCTGAACCTACAATCACCATATCAACTAATCCTTTTTGCATTAAATGTCCACCAACATTATCTGCAATTACCGTATAATCAACACCATGGTTTTCTAATTCCCATGCCGTTAATCTTGCACCCTGATTTCTAGGTCTTGTTTCATCTACCCATACATGAACCTTTATACCTTTATTATGAGCTTCATATATAGGGGAGGTTGCCGTACCATAGTCAACGAAAGCAAGCCATCCAGCATTGCAGTGAGTTAAAATATTTACAGTTTCACCATTCTTTGCTTTACTTATTTCTTCAATGATTTTGCTCCCATGTTCTCCTATTTTTTTGCAGTGGATCTCATCTTCAAAAGCTATTTTTTC
>JAABRS010000010.1 GCA_011390775.1 Clostridia bacterium
TTTTTGTCAATAATGCTATTTACGGTATGACTGGTGGACAGATGGCACCTACTACCCTAATAGGCCAAAAATCAACAACTTCACCAGAAGGAAGAACAGAAGAACACAGCGGAAAACCATTAAAAGTAGCAGAAATGCTTGCTACAATAGACGGAGCCAAATTTGTAGAAAGAGTATCTGTTGACACTCCGGCTAATGTTAGAAAAGCTAAAAAAGCTATTAAAAAAGCATTTATATGTCAATTAGAAGGAAAAGGATTTAGTATTGTTGAAGTTCTTTCCACATGTCCTACAAACTGGGGAATGGCGCCTAATGAAGCCTTACAATGGTTGAGAGATAATATGGTTCCTTATTATCCTTTAGGTAATTTTAGAGATTTTGAGGAGGGTAAATAAATGGAAGAAAAAGTTATTGTAGCTGGATTTGGTGGACAAGGAGTAATGGCTATAGGTAAATTGTTAGCATACGCAGGAATGCTTGAAAACAAACAAGTATCCTGGTTGCCGTCATATGGTCCTGAAATGAGAGGAGGAACTGCTAACTGCGACGTAATAGTTTCAGATAGATTAATTGGATCTCCCGTTGTTACTAATGATGCAAATACTGCTATAGTTATGAACTTACCTTCGCTAGAAAAATTCGAAAGTCATGTAGTAAGAGATGGTAATTTATTTATAAATAAATCTCTTATAGAAAAAGAAGGTAAAAGAGACGATATTAATGCATATTATGTGCCGGCTAATGAAATAGCACAAGATTTAGGAAACCCAAAAGTCGCAAATATGGTTATGTTAGGTGCTTATTTAGAGGTTACTAAAATTATAAAGCCTACAACTATAATTGATGCTTTTACGAAAGTTTTTGGAGAAGATAAGGCAACCCTTATACCGCTAAATGAACAAGCATTAAAAAAGGGAGCAGAATTCGTTAAAAACAATTAATAAAACTAAACATTTATATTCTTGAAAAGGCGAAAATTTATGATATAATAAAAATCGGCAATAAAAATTGCCAATGCTTCTAAAATTTTTGCCAGGACCGTAAATACTATGATTTGCGGTCTATTTTTATATAACAAAATGAATAAATTTAAGCTTTTAATGAATTAAAAAAGAATATTTAAATAATAAATATCAATTATATTGATTATTATTATTTAATTTGATATAATAATAAAAAAAGTGAATGGTGATTTAAATGCCTCAAGTACTAAAAGAAGAAGTAAAAAATAGAATAATTGATTCAGCAATCAGAGTATTTAAGAAGGACAACTACAGAAAAGCTTCTATGAATGAGATAGCTAAATATGCAGATGTTTCAGTAGGTAATATCTATAGATATTTTGACAATAAAAAGAAATTATACGACTATATAGTAAGGGATATTTATACTAAACTTACTGAGATACTTGAGTTTTGTCAAAATAAAGATGATGATATCGATTTAATGATTGAAAATTGCATAAATGAATTTGTTAAAATGTACAGCGAGGATAAAGATGTTTTCATTATATTGATTAACTCAGATGACGATTTAGACGAAAATCAAACTATAATTAGTAGTATAAGAAGAATATTAAGCGATAATCTCATGACTGTAATGAAAAAAAGCAAAGAATCATTTACCAAAGATGATGAAGTTTTTTGCAAAACATTAGCAGTTTCAGTAGCAAATGGAGTAAGATACATTGTAACTGAAAATGGAAGCGGTAAAAAACTAGAAAGAAGATTGAGAAACTATCTTGAGTTTATGAAGAGAAGTTTTATAAAAGAAATAAGTTAAAAAGATAGACTTAGTTTAATTTAAAGAAGGGTGTTTTTGTTGAGTCAAAAATACCCTCTTTTTAATGTTAATAATATATTTACAAAAAAATATTAAAAAACTAATAGATTTATAGTATAATAATAGAGATTAGGTTTAAGGAGGTGGAAAATAAAACTTAACAAAAGCGCCAGAACTCTAATTAATTGAGTTGACGAGGTTAGGAAGAATCGAATTATCGGCGGATGTCCTACGTAATAGACAAGCGTTAGGTATTTTTAAAACTTTGGAGTGATTCAAAGCACAAAGAAAATGCCAGTCTAAAAATAATTAGAGGTGATAAAATGTGCGGAATAGTAGGATACATAGGCACTGAAGATGTAAAAGAAACAATCTTAAAAGGATTAGAAAGATTAGAATATAGAGGTTACGATTCAGCAGGAATAGCATTATTTGATGGAGACCAAGTCAGAGTTTTTAAAGATGAGGGAAGAATAGCTCATTTAAGAGATATAATTGATTATGATGTAAAGAGTACTCTTGGAATGGGACATACTAGATGGGCTACTCATGGTAAACCAAATAAAATTAATTCCCATCCTCATCAAAGTATAGAAAAAAGATTTACAATAGTTCACAATGGTATTATAGAAAACGAAGAAGAATTAAAAGAAAGATATTTAAAAAATATAAAATTAGAAAGTGAAACAGATACCGAAGTGGTGGCACAAATACTTAGTAAATTTACAACTGAAGGAGAAGAAGTAACTTTAGCAATAAGACATCTTATGAGTGAAATAGAAGGTTCATATGCTTTAGCTATAATAGACAAATACAATAAAGAAAAAATGTATGCAGCTAAAAACAAATCCCCTCTTCTAATTGGAAAGGGTGATGGATTTAATATGATAGGTAGTGATGCCATGGCTATGGTTAGTCATACCAACGAATTTTACGAATTAGACGATGGTGAATATGTTGAAATTACGAAAGACAAAGTGGAAATATTTAATATTTACGGAGTAAAGGTAAATAGAGATACATACAAAGCAGAGTTGGATTCAGAAGATATAGAAAAAGGTACTTACCCTCACTATATGCTTAAAGAAATAGATGAACAGCCTTTTGTAATAAGAAGGATTATAGCTGAATATCAAGACGAAAATGGGGAGCTAAAGCTTGACCAGGATATTATTAATAAAATTAAAAATTCGGATAGAATTTATATTATTGCATGTGGAACAAGCTATCATGCTGGACTTGTAGGTAAATACTACTTTGAAAGCATTACAGGCAAACCAGCAGAAGTACATGTTTCAAGTGAGTTTGTTTATAATACGCCTATACTTAGTGAAAAACCTTTATTTATATTTATATCTCAAAGTGGTGAGACAGCAGATAGTAGAGCGGTATTAGTAAAAGTTAAAAAACTAGGTTATCCAACAATAACATTGACTAATGTTAAAGGTTCTACTTTATACAGAGAGACAGATAATCAATTACTTTTATATGCAGGTCCTGAAATTGCAGTAGCTTCAACAAAAGCATATACAGCACAGATTGCTGTATTATCAATAATAGCTGTAAAGGCATCAAATAAAGATATAGATTTGATAAAAGAACTATCAATAGCAGCTAGTGTTATGGAAGCTTTATGTGATTCAAAAGATTTATATAAAGATTTAGCAAAAGAATATTTAAGTGAAACAAGAAATTGCTTTTACATAGGTAGACATTTAGACTACTATGTATGCATGGAAGCCGCATTAAAGCTCAAAGAGATTTCATATATACAAACTGAAGGCTTTGCTGCTGGAGAATTAAAACATGGTACCATTGCCTTGATCGAAGAAGGAACTCCTGTTATAGCAGTCATTACACAAGAGATAATAAACTTAAATACTCGTAGTAATATTAAAGAAGTTTCAGCAAGAGGAGCTAATGTTATAACAATATCTAGAAAATCAATAAGTGCAAAAAGTGATCAAATTGTTTTAGGGGATGTAAATGAATTTTTGACCCCATTAGCAGCAGCTGTTCCTATACAGCTATTAGCATATTATGCTGCTTTAGATAGAGGGTGTGATATTGACAAGCCTAGGAATCTTGCCAAAAGTGTCACAGTGGAGTAAAATAAATGTGGAGGTGTGAAAATGGCTTATAGAATCGATGAAAATGAATGTATCGCTTGTGGAGCATGTGAGTCAGTTTGCCCTGTGGAATGTATTTCAGAAGTAGATGATGGAAAAAGAAGAATTGATGAAGACGCATGTATAGACTGCGGATCATGTGCTGCTGAATGCCCGGTAGATTGTATATCACAAGTGTAATAATAAAAAGTGCCCCGAAGGGGTATTTTTTATTATTTAAAATTTATTATTGACATATACCCATAAAATGATATAATAATATTGAATAGAACATATACCCATAACAAAAGGAGGTAATTTTTATGCCAGGATATGATAGAACTGGACCAAGAGGACAAGGACCAATGACAGGTGGTGGATTTGGTTACTGCAGTACAGGTAGAGGATATAGAAGAGCAGGATTTAGAAGATTTGGAGCTGGAATGGGCTACGGAAGAGGTGCAGGATATGGACCAGGATACAGAAGAGCTTATTATAATGCACCACCTATAACAGCAGATGAAGAAAAAGATATGCTTAAAGAAGAGATAGAATTTCTTAGAGCAAGACTGGACGAATTAGAAAAAAATCAACAAGAATAAAAAAAATTAAGGATGGGCTTGTCTCATCCTTAATTTTTGGTATAATAGATATATTAAGTGTTAAGAGGTGAAGAAATGTCAAGACCAAGAAAAAGAAGAAGAGTATGTGGACTTCCTAGAAATAAATCTTTTGGACCTATAAACAGAGAGAATGCTCTTAAAAACGAAATCATCAAGATAACCGTTGAAGAGCATGAAATAATTAGATTGATAGACTTAGAAGGGTTAGACCAAACAGAATGTGCTGAAAGAATGGGTGTAGCAAGATCTACTATCCAAAGATCATATATAGAGGTAAAAGAAAAGATAGCAGATTGCATAGTAAACGGCAAAACCTTAAGAATAGAAGGTGGAGATTATGAACTATGTGAGAAAAATGTTGAATGCGAACCTTGTTTTAGAGGTAGAATGAGACGTGGAAGAAATATTTAAACATAAATCTTGATTTTAGTTTTAAAGTATGCTAATATCTAATAGACTTATAAGCCGAAGTGATGGAATTGGCAGACGTGACGGACTCAAAATCCGTTGGGGTCAAACCCGTGTGGGTTCGAGTCCCACCTTCGGCACCAATTGAGATTTAAGTTTTAAAGACCATTCTTTAGGGATGGTTTTTTCTATATAATGGAGGAGTGTATATGATAATAAATATTGATACTAATAAGAAAGAAGAATTTCTAGATATTACTGGGAAAATATATGAACTAATACAAAAAAGCTCTATAGAAAAGGGGATTGTTCATATATTTGTTCAGCATACTACTGCTGGAATTACAATTAATGAAAATGCGGATCCGGATGTAGTTAAGGATATTATCAGTACACTAGATGAAGTGATACCTATTAAAAATAATTACAAACATTTTGAAGGCAATTCTCATGCTCACATAAAAGCTTCTTTGCTAGGTTCTTCGGTATCAGTACCTTTTAATAATAAGAAAATATCCTTAGGTACATGGCAGGGTATATATTTTTGTGAGTTTGACGGACCTAGAAGTAGAAAAGTTATAGTTAGTATAATAGAATCAAAATAAAAGAAATAATACTATGATAAAAGGTGGTAAATATGCTAGGTACATTGGTTAATACTGGAGCTATAATAGTCGGTTCTTTAATAGGATACTTTTTTAAAAATTTAATACCTGAAAAATACAGCGACACTATCATGAAAGCTATTAGTCTAGGAGTAATAATGATAGGGTTGCAAATGGCATTGGAAGTTCAGAATGTTCTTTTAATGATCATAAGTTTATTTTTAGGAAGTTTGATAGGAGAAATTATAAACATAGAAGAAGGATTAGATAAAGCCGGAGATTTTATAGAAAACAAATTATCTAAATTAAAAGGCAACATATCTCAAGGGTTTGTAGCAGCTACATTGCTATATTGTACTGGATCTATGGCAATTTTAGGAGCAATAGAAGGAGGCTTATTAGGTAAGCACGATATATTAATAGCTAAATCTTTTTTAGATGGTGTTGTATCAATAGCCCTATCAGCCTCATTAGGTATAGGAGTTTTGTTTTCTAGTTTATCAGTTTTAATTTATCAGGGATCTATCGTATTATTAGCAGGACTGGCTAAAAATATATTAACTGAAGTAGTTATAAATGAAATGTCGGCAGTTGGAGGATTATTGATACTAGCTCTTGGATTAAATTTTTTACTTAAAGATCGAATAAGAGTAGGTAACTTACTTCCATCTATATTTATTCCTATATTATACTTTTTAATAATAAAATAAGTCCTTGCGGACTTATTTTTGTAACATTTTAGCTTTGTTGTAACATGCAAGCATAGATTCTATCAAAGCACTTCTAAAACCTCTGTTTTCCAGTACTTTTATTGCCTCTATAGTAGTCCCACCAGGAGAACAAACAGCGTCCTTTAATTCTCCAGGATGCAAATCTAGCTCTTTAACCATTTGAGCAGCACCAATAATAGCTTGTGTGGCTAGTTTGTATGACTGCTTTCTAGGCATTCCTGTTAAAACACCAGCATCTCCCATAGCTTCTATCATAACATATACATAAGCAGGAGAACTTGCAGATATCGAAACAGCTGTATCTATATAATCCTCTTCTAATATTTCAACTTCGCTAAAGGATTCAAAAATTGCTACAACTTGATCGATTTCATTTCGAGAAAAATTATTTTCTGAAAATGATAAGCAAGACATTCCTGCAGCTACGTAAGAAGGTAAGTTAGGCATCGCTCTTACTACTTTTAGATTTGGATAACCAAACTTTTCTTTAAATTCTTTGATTTCAAATCCCGGTGCCAGACTTATAAAAATATGATTATCAACATCGACATAATCCTTAACTTCTTCAATAACCTCATTATAATCCTTAGATTTAATAGCAAAAAATATGTATTTGGATTTTTTAACTAAAGTTACATTATTTTTAGCACAATTTACCATCAAATCTAATGATAATTTTTCTTTTGATTCTTGACTTTTTGAATTTACATAAATAAGTTCAAGATTATATTTAGTTTTAGCCATTCCAGTTAACATAGCTCTAGATACATTACCTGCTCCAATTATTCCAATTTTATCCATAAAGACCTCCTCAATTAAATTACAATATCATAACATATTTATTACAGAAAGTAAATATTTAAAAACTAGGTAGGAATTTTATAGAATTGAAAAGATTGGTCAGATATGCTAATATAATTTTATTAGTAAAATTAGGAGGAATATAATGTCAAACAAAAATAAAGCAAGTAATTTTATTGAAAAAATTATAAATGATGATATTAAAAACAACAAATACAGCAGAAAGATTCATACAAGATTTCCACCAGAACCAAACGGATATCTTCATCTTGGACATGTAAAGTCTATTCTATTAAACTATGGAATAGCTCAAAAATATGATGGAATTTTCAATCTTAGATTTGATGATACAAATCCCTTAAAAGAAGATGAGAAATTTGTTGAATCTATTATAGAAGATGTCAAATGGTTGTGTCCAAATTGGGATGGTAAAGTTTACTATGCATCTAATTATTTTGGACAAACATATAATTATGCTGTAGAACTAATTAAAAAAGGATTAGCATATATTGACGACTTAACAGCAGAAGAAATAAGAGAGTACAGAGGAACTTTGAAAGAACCAGGGAAAAACAGCCCCTACAGGGATAGAAGTATTGAAGAAAATCTAGAACTATTTACCAATATGAAAGAAGGTAAATATGAGGATGGAGAAAAAGTATTAAGAGCAAAAATAGATATGAAGAATCCCAATCTTAATATGAGAGATCCGGTAATTTATAGAATTCTCCATGAAGAACACCACAATACAAAAGACGAATGGTGTATATATCCTATGTATGATTTTGCTCATCCGATACAAGATGGTATTGAAAATATTACTCACTCTCTATGCACCTTAGAATTTGAAGACCATAGACCATTATATGAATGGATATTGAACAATCTTGAAGACTTTAAAGAAGAACCACCAAAGCAAATAGAATTCGCAAAACTTTATCTTACTAATACTATGATGGGAAAAAGATATCTTAAAGAAATGGTAGAAAAAAACTATGTGGATGGATGGGATGATCCTAGAATGCCTACTATTTCAGGATATAGAAATAGAGGTTACACACCGGAAGCATTAGCTAAATTCTGTGATGAAATCGGAGTATCTAAAGCTCAAAGTGAAGTAGATATAGCAATGCTGGAACATGAAATAAAAGAAGATCTTAAATTTTCAGAACATAGAACGATGGCTGTATTAGATCCTATAAAACTTATAATAACTAATTATCCCGAGGATAAAGTAGAAATGGTGGAAGCAACCAATAATCCTAAAAACAAGGAACTAGGAAATAGAATGATTCCTTTCGGTAAAGAAGTTTATATAGAAAGAGATGACTTTATGGTAGATCCACCTAAAAAGTATTATAGATTATTTCCAGGAAATGAAGTAAGACTAAGACATGCATACTTCGTGAAATGTCTAGACTATGAAACTGATGAGAATGGTAATGTTACAGAAATTTACTGTACATATGACCAAGAAACGAAAAGCGGATCAGGATTTAATAAAAGAAAAGTAAAAAGCACTATACATTGGGTTCATGCAGACCAATCTGTAGAAGCAGAAGTTACTTTATTTGAGTATCTAATGATAGATGATGATTATAATAAAGACAACTTTCTAGATAAATTCAACAAAGATTCTAAAGAGGTACTAAAAAACTGCAAATTAGAAAAAAATATGAAGGAAAGAGATTTAGAAGAAAGATTCCAATTTTTAAGACATGGATACTTTATACTAAAAGAAAAGAAAGACAATTTACTTAAATTTAATAGAATTGTCTCGCAAAAAAGTAGTTGGAAAAAATAAAAGATTTAGGAAGAGGTAAAGATGAAAGAAGAGTTTAACTTCAGTGATCTTGACAGTGAAATTTTTGAATTTATACTTGACAATATTCCTGATGCTATAACAATAGTAGATGCTAACTGTAAAACCATCTTTTGGAATAAAACTTCAGAAAATTATTTTGGAGTAAAAAAGGATGATATTATTGGTAAGGATATAAGAGAATTCTTTCCAAGTTCTCTTTTACCTAAAGTAATTGATACAGAGAAATCATACCATAATATTTACAACAGTCCCAGAAAAGACAGTTTTACTGTAATAAGCGCTGTACCTATTTATAATCAAGAAAATCAATTAATAGGCGGTTTGGCTAGAGATAGAGATATAACTGAATATGTAAAATTAAGTGAATTACTTAGTAAAACGCAAACAAGTTTAGATAAGTTAGAAAAGCAATACTCTTCTTATGGAATTAGGGAGTCAAGTTTTTCAAATATTATAACTAATAATCCGGAATTTATTAAAACAATAAACGTATGTAAGAATATTGCTAAAACAAAGATAAATATCTTGCTTCGAGGAGAAAGCGGTACTGGAAAAGAACTTTTTGCAAAAGCCATACATAACGAAAGTGAGTTAGAAGGGAAATTTGTTGCTGTAAACTGTAGCGCAATACCCAAGGAACTTTTTGAAAGTGAACTTTTTGGTTATGATAAAGGAGCATTTACAGGTGCTAGAAAAGAAGGTAAATCTGGAAAATTTGAAGAAGCAAACAATGGAACAATATTTCTAGATGAAATTGGAGATATGCCTTTTAATATGCAGCCTAAAATTTTAAGAATATTAGAAGAAGGATATGTTACAAGAATAGGAAGTAATACTCCTATAAAACTTAATATCAGAATAATATCTGCAACAAATAAAGATATAAAAGAACTGGTGAACAAGGGAGAATTTAGAAAAGACTTGTATTATAGACTAAATACCTTCCAGGTGGATCTTAAACCATTAAGAGAAAGAAAAGAAGATATAGTACTATTATCAAATAGATTTATGCAGGAGTTTTGCATGGAAAACGGGATAAATGTATTTATTATTCCGGAAAAAGTAAATAAGATTTTAAAAAATTATCAATGGGAAGGTAATGTTAGAGAATTAAAAAATGTTATTCATAGAGCTGTAATATTAGCTAGAGAAAACAATAATGATGAAATAACTGTAGATAACCTTCCAAATTACATGCAGTTTAATGATTATGAAAACACTGAAGAATTTGATGTTTCTATAAATAACACTAAGGGATTAGAAAAAACTCTGGAAGAAGTTGAAAAGAAATTAATTTACGAAGCAATGAAAAAGTCGGACTGGAAAAAGTCTGAAGCAGCAAATATATTAGGAATACCAAGGACAACTTTGTATTACAAACTAGATAAATATAATATTCAAATGCAGTATTAAACGTCCAATAACCGTCAATAGACGTCTATAAATTGACACGAATGCTATAAGGATATGTTATATATTTAACTATCCCAGAATCTCAATATCTATATAAATTTAGATATTGAGATTTTTTTGGTATGAAACTTGCTATATATATAAGTATAAATAACAAGGAGGTTACTATGAGAATAGAAGAACATCCTATTTTGAAATTCAAAAGAGGGAAAAAAATCAAATTTAAATTTGAAGGAAAAACAATGGAAGGTTATGAAGGTGAAACCGTAGCAGCGGCTCTTCATGCTAATGGAATTTTAGTGCTAGGGGAAAGCTTAGAGAAGCATAGACCTAGAGGTTTTTACTGTGCAATTGGAAACTGTTCATCTTGCTTAATGGAAGTAGATGGCATTCCAAATGTAAAAACTTGCGTAACAAAATTAGAAGAAGGAATGGAAGTAAATAAACAAAAAGGAAAGGGGGAACTGAAGTGATAAATACAGATATAGCAATTGTAGGTGGCGGACCAGCTGGATTATGTGCTGCTATAAGTGCAGCGGAAAGCGGCGCTAAAGTTACTCTAATTGAAAGAAATGATGAGCTTGGAGGTCAACTTGTAAAGCAAACTCATATGTTTTTTGGTTCAGAGAAACAGTATGCTTCTACAAGAGGAATAGATATAAGTGACATCCTTTTAGAAAAACTTGAAGGGCATAAAGAAAACGTTACAATAATGAAAAACACAACAGTTCTTGGAAGATATGAAGATGGTGTTATAACAGGAATGATAGACGAAAATAAATATTTAAAATTTAATCCGGAAGCACTGATAGTAGCAACAGGTGCTACAGAAAAGTTTTTAGGATTCCCAAACAATGATTTACCAGGTATTTATGGTGCCGGTGCGGTTCAAACATTAATGAATGTCTACGGAGTAAAACCTGGAGATAAGGTTCTTATGGTTGGAGCAGGAAATATTGGTTTAATAGTAAGTTATCAATTAATGCAGGCTGGTGTAAAAGTTGAAGCAATAATTGATGCGGCACCAAACATTGGAGGATATTTAGTACATGCTTCAAAAATAAGAAGAATGGGAGTTCCGATTTATACTGGTCACACAGTAAAAGAAGCAATTGGGTCAGATCATTTAGAAAAAGCAGTAATATGGCAGTTAGATGATAAATGGCAGCCGATAGAAGGAAGCGAAAAGGAATACGATGTAGATGTTATGTGTGTTTCTGTAGGACTATCTCCTTTAAATGAACTTCTAGTTATGGCTGGGTGTGAAATGGAGTATGTACCAGAACTAAGTGGAAATGTACCCTTAAGAAATGAGGATTACGAAACAACTGTAGAAAATATTTTTGTAGCTGGAGATAGCTGTGGAGTAGAAGAAGCAAGTAGTGCTATGGTAGAAGGATATTTAGCAGGATTAACTGCAGCCGCAAAGATAGGGAAAATACATCCACAATATGAGGAAAAGAAAGCTGACTACATAAAACAATTAGATGATTTAAGATCAGGACCTGTAGGAAAACACATCAGATCAGGTATTGATAAGATAGTTAGGAGGTAGTTTAATGTTAGAAAAAACAGGAGTACCAACAAAGGAACAGGTAATGAATGAATTTCCTGATATATCAAGAATTAATGAAGGGCCGGTAGTAGTAATAGAATGCTTTAAAGAAATACCATGCAACCCATGTACAATAGCTTGTAAATTTGATGCAATACACATTGGAGAAGATATAAATAAAAGACCAGAAGTTACAGAAGATAACTGTATAGGGTGCAGCGTTTGTTTAAGCAAGTGTCCAGGATTAGCAATTATGTTAGTTGATGGCTCTAAATCTGAAGAATACGTTCATATGACTATTCCCTATGAATTTTATCCATTACCGGAAGAAGGAGATATAGTAGAGGGATTAGATAGAGAAGGAGAATTTTTAGAGAAGGTAAAAGTCCTTAAAGTAACAAACCCAAAATCTTATGATAGAACTCCATTAGTTAAATTAGAAGTTAGTAGAAAATATATGTATGATTTTAGAAACATAAGATTGGAGGAAATGTAATGAGTAAAGAAGAAAATACTATTGTATGTAGATGTTCAGATGTTACTCTGAAGGAATTAAGAGATTTAATAGCTGAAGGATACACTGATTATAATGAAATAAAACGTATTACCAGAATAGGAATGGGACCATGCCAGGGAAAAACCTGTACTCAAATAGTATTAAGAGAACTATCACAGGCAACTGGAAAGCCTGTATCAGAAATTAAAAATCAAAACAACAGACCTCCTGTAGTAGGAGTAAAACTTAAGCTTATAGCAGAGGAGGCAAAAGAAGATGAATAAAAAAGCAAATGTAGTAATAATTGGAGGAGGAATCTCCGGCTGTTCTACAGCTTACAACCTTGCAAAAAAAGGTGTAAAAGATATAGTAGTTGTTGATAAATCCTATATATCTAGTGGTGCAACTGGAAGATGTGGTGCTGGTGTTAGAATGCAGTGGGGTACAGAAATGAACTGCAAACTAGCGAAACAAAGCATTGAATTTTATGAAAATGCAAATGAAATATTAGAATACAACAGAGATGTAGAATTTAAACAAGGTGGATATTTACTAATAGCTTCAACTGATACAGAAATGGAACAATTTGCAAAAAATGTAAAGCTTCAAAATAGTTTAGATATACCATCAAAAATATTGTCTCTTGAAGAAGCTAAAGAAATTGTTCCACATCTAAATACTGAAGGATTAACGGGAGCAGCTTATTGTCCGAAAGACGGCTTCTTAAATCCATTTAAAACAACGGATGCTTTTTATCAAGCAGCAAAAAGAATGGGCGTTGAATTTCTAACTCATACGGAAGTATTAGAAATAAAAACTAATGGTAAAAAAATAGAGAAAGTAGTAACAGATCAAGGGGACATAATTACTGATACTGTTGTAAATGCAGCAGGAGGGCATTCTAAAATTATATGTGACATGGTAGGTGTAGATTTGCCTGTATATTCAGAAAGACATCAAATATTAGTAACTGAACCAGTAGAGCCGATGCAGGATCCTATGGTTATGTCATTTTCTCTAAATATGTACTGTCAGCAAACTCCTGAGGGTACTTTTATAATGGGAAGAGGAGATGACAACGAACCAAGAGATTTAAGAACAACTTCAAGTTGGGAATTCATGGATGAAATGGCGAAAACAGTAACTAGTATCTTACCTCCATTAGGTGAACTAAGAGTTATAAGACAATGGGCTGGCTTATATAATATGACTCCAGATAAACAACCGGTTTACGGAAGAGTTAAAGAAATAGATAAATTTTTCTTATCAGTAGGTTTTAGCGGACATGGATTTATGTTTGGGCCACTAACAGGAATCGTAATATCTGAAATGATATTAGGAGAAGAACCGTCTATAGATGTAAGTATGTTAGGCATAGATAGATTTGAAAAAGGTAACCTTATACTTGAGCCTTCTGTAGTTTGATGTTATACTCTACATAGGCAAATTATTAAATTAACAAAGGAGTTATTTAATTTCGGAGGTGAACAATGAGAGTAAAAAGATTAGTGAAAGACGAAAGTAAATGTATAGGATGCGGGAAATGCGAAGAAGCATGTTCTCAGGCATATTTCAAAGAAAACAACCCGGAGAAATCAAGAGTAAGAGTAACAGCTATGGAAAACTGGAACAAACTAACCATATGTACTCAATGTGGAGCATGTATGGAAGTATGTCCTACTCAAGCACTTAAAAGAGATAAAAACGGTGTCGTAAAACTAAACAAAAACGACTGTGTTGGATGCTTTATGTGTGTAGGATTCTGTCCAGAAGATGCAATGATGCAGCATGATGATGAAAGAGAGCCATTTAAATGTGTAGCATGTGGAATATGTACAGAAGCATGTCCAACAGGAGCTCTAAGCATAATAGAATTTTAAAAAGGAGGTTGATAAAGTGGAAAATAAAGAAATGAGAAACAAGCATAAAATATTAATGGAATACAAATATGAGCCTAAATCCCTAAAGCACGGCTATACAGACAAAATGCTTTATGTAAACGTTGGAGACAACAGAATAGAAGAAAAAGACATACCTGAAGAAGTAAAAGAAAAATTTATAGGTGGTAAGGGATACGGTATGAGATACCTATGGGATGCTGTAAACCCTGATACAAAATGGGATTCAGAAGAAAACGAAATAGTAATGTCGGCAGGACCAATAGCAGGAATAACTCAGTACCCAGGAACAGGAAAAACCCTAGTATGCTCAATATCACCAATGACAGATATACCGATAGACTCAAATGTAGGAGGCTATGTAGGACCATATCTTAAATTTAGCGGATGGGACGGACTGGAAATACAGGGAAAAGCAAAAGAAGATGTGATAATAGTAATAGACGGAATAGAAGGAAAAATCACCATAGAAACAGCACCGGAAGAATCAGTAGATGGTCATCTGCTGGGAGAACAACTTACAGAAATGTATGCAAAAGACGAACATGAAAAAAGACAAATATCTGTAATAACAGCAGGAACAGCAGCAGAACATACAAGAATGGGAATACTAAACTTTTCATTCTATGATATTAGAAGAAAAGTAGCAAGACTAAAGCAAGCCGGAAGAGGTGGACTCGGTACAGTACTAAGAAACAAAAAAGTTAAAGGAGTTGTTGTTAAATCAAAACCTGTTAAGGGAGATTTAAACAATCCTTTTGACCAAAGTATAATAAATAAAACAGGAATTAAATTACATAAAGAAATAGCGAATCATGATCATGAACAAAATAATATGCATAAAATTGGAACGGCAGCACTAATAGACACAATGATAGAATTCGATTTACTACCAGTGCACAACTTTCAGTACGGAACCCATAAAGATGCAGTAAAAATGGGCAATAAAGTATTCATAAACAAATATCTAACCCAAGGAATGGTAGATGGATGTTGGTACGGATGCTCTTTAGCCTGCGCTAAAGCAGTAGATGATTTCGAACTTAAAACAGGACCTTACAAAGGACATAAAGTAGTAATAGATGGACCAGAATATGAAAATGCTGCAGGATTAGGAGCAAACTGCGGAATATTTAATCCTGAAACAATTCTAGAATTAAACTTTTACTGCGATACTTACGGAATTGACACGATATCTTACGGAACTTCAACAGCTTTCGCAATGGAATGCTTTGAAAGAGGAATAATAAACAAAGAAATCACCGGAGGATTAGAACTTAAATTTGGAAACGAAGAAGCAAGTTTAGAACTAATACATCAGATGTCAAAAGGAGAAGGATTCGGAAAAGTAGTTGGACAAGGAATCCATAGAATGAAAAAAATATTTGCAGAAGAACACGGAGCAGATCCAGACTTTTTATTTGACATAGGAACAGAACAAAAAGGATTAGAATATGCTGAATACGTATGTAAAGAATCCTTAGCACAACAGGGTGGATTTGGGTTTACAAACAAAGGACCTCAACACGATGAAGCTTGGTTAATAGTAATGGATATGGTAAATAACCAGATACCTACTTTTGAAGACAAAGCCGAAGCACTTCACTATTATCCGATGTTTAGAACCTGGTTTGGACTACTTGGACTATGTAAGCTTCCTTGGAACGATATAGTACCAGAAGGAAATGCTAAAACAGATGAGCCTGCTAAAATACCGGAACACGTACAAAACTATCTAGATCTATATTACGGAATAACAGGAAAGACAATAACTCCGGAAGACATGGTAAGACAATCAGAAAAAGTATACAACTTCCAGAGAGTATTTAATATTAGAATGGGTAAAGGATTAAGAGCAAATGACAAATCCCCATATCGAATGATGGGACCTGTTACAAAAGAAGAGTACGAATCAAGACAGGAAAGATATGACTCTCAGCTTAAAGAAAAAGTTGGAGTAGATCCGGAAGGAAAATCAACAGAAGAAAAAATAAAAATACTAAGAGAATATAGATATGATCAATATGAACAATTAACAGATGCAGTTTATAAAAGAAGAGGATGGAGTAATAACGGAGTTCCTACAAAAGAAAAATTACAGGATTTAGGAATGGATTTACCGGAAGTACTTGAAGTTATAGAAAAACATCTGTAAAATAGATGATAGGAATTTAAATTCCTATCATTTTTTTACTTTTTAATTTTTCTCGTGAGGTGATACAATGATATTAAACAATGAAAAGTTTAAAAATTTTGAAGAAGGAATTACTATAGAAGATTTAATACAGTATAAAAACTTCAATAGAAACCTAATAATTGTAAAAATAAATGGTAAATTAATAAATAAAAATGATTATAATAAAAGAAAATTAAAACAGGACGATAAAGTAGAAATTCACTATTTACTTGCCGGTGGATAAAATTGACCTATAAGTTGTACCTGCAGGAGGAAAAATGTCAAAAATTAATTATTTAATAAAAGAATGGATAATGCCTATATTAGTTGCTCTAATAATTGTTTTTTTTCTAAATAAATTCGTATTTGTTCTAGTTACAGTACCTACTGGATCTATGTTAAACACAATAGAACCCGGAGATAAATTATTTGTATCAAAACTTATAGATGAAGAGAATTTAGAGAGAAAAGATATTGTAGTATTCGATTCTGAAGAACTAGATAAAATTCTAGTCAAAAGACTTATAGGATTACCTGGAGATAAGGTTTACATAGATCAAGAAGGTAGTGTCTATATAAATGAAAAAAAACTAGATGAGGATTATGCTGTAAGATCAACTCAAGAGGCTCAAGAATTTTTAGTTCCTGAAAACAGTTTCTTTTTTTTAGGGGATAATAGACCAAATTCTAGAGATGCTAGATACTGGGAAAATCCGTTTATTGATAAAAAATATATTATGGGGAAGGTTGTTTTTAGATTTTTTCCCTTTACAAGAATAGGGAGGTTAAACTAAAAAATGAAAAAACTAGAAAACATACAAGGTGAAAAAGTATTTAAAAATTTTGAAATGATTAATCAAATACCCAGATGTTCAAAAGAAGAAGAAAAAATAAGTAATTTTTTAAAAGAATGGGCTGAAGAAAGAGATTTTGAAGTTATACAAGATGAAGCATTAAACATCATAATTAAAAAACCAGCAACTGATAAAAGTAAATCTAATTCAACATTAATACTTCAAGGACATATGGATATGGTATGTGAAAAAAATGCTGATAAAGAGCATGATTTTAGTAAAGATCCTATCAAATTGGTTATCAAAGATGACTATATATATGCTGATAATACAACTTTAGGAGCTGATAACGGGATTGCAGTTGCAATGTTTATGACTATTCTTGAATCAAATGATATTAAGCATCCGAACTTGGAAGTGCTTATTACAACTGATGAAGAAAGCGGTATGACTGGTGTTCTAAACCTAGATCCAGCTAATCTAAAAGGGAAAACTCTTATAAATCTTGATAGTGAGGGAGAAGGTATATTTACTGCAGGATGTGCCGGAGGCGGAAGATTAAGCCTTAGAATAAAAAAAGATTATAGAGACAGTAAATTTAATAATACTTATAAAATCTTTGTTTCAGGTTTAAGTGGAGGACATTCTGGTATAGATATTGATAAGGAAAAAGCAAATTCAAATAAAATTTTAGGGAGAGTACTGTACGATATAGAAGAATATATAGATATTAATGAAATATATGGTGGTTCAAAAACAAATGCTATTCCTAGAGAAGCAACAGTTGTAATTAAAACAGATGAATTAGAAGTTATTACAAATATAATCAATAAATTAAGTGAAGAAGTTAAAAATGAATATCAAACAACAGACCCTAATTTAGATATAAGTATAGAACTAGTTAAAACAAATAACAAAAAAGTTTTTTCGGATGAAACCAAGAAAAAGCTTATTAGGGGAATTAATTTGATCAAAAATGGACCTTTGAAAAAAAGTACCGAAATAGACCTGGTAATTTGCTCTAATAACCTGGGGGTTATAAAAGAAGATGAAAACTATATTGAATTAATATGTGCACCGAGAAGCTCTACGAAATCAGTTTTAAAACGCTTTAGACAGGAAATGAAGCAACTTTCCCAAGTTTTGGATGTGGAGTATGTCGAGGGTGATTTTTACCCAGGATGGGAATATTCCAGCGAATCATATATTAGAGATTTATGTAAAAAAACTTACAAAGAAACTTTTAAAAATAAAGCAGAGGTTATAGCTATTCATGCTGGATTAGAATGCGGTTTCTTATCTGAAAAAATCAGCGACCTAGATGCAATTTCTTTCGGTCCTGATATGCAGGATATACATACGCCTAATGAACATTTAAATATTAATTCTACTCAACGAACCTATAAGTTACTGTGTAATATTTTGGAAAATTACGAAAAATAAAAATTATGGAATATAAATTAGTAGCACTAGATTTAGATGGAACCCTATTACGGGATAATAAAGAAATAAGCACAAAAACAGTAGAATATATAAGTGAATTAAAAAAGAATAACATAGAAGTTGTTATAGCAACAGGTAGATCATATTATCATGGGAAAAAACTAATTGAACCTTTAAAAGAAGATATGATTATATTATCTAATAACGGTAGTATAGCAAGGCATACTTCTAATGACGAAGTTATCTTTGCTAACTATCTTAGTAGAGATAAAGCTAAAAAAATAATTTGTGAATCCCTTAAATCAAATCTTAATCCTATTTTGCATATAAATAAATTTAACCACGGTTATGATTTAGTTATTGAGAAGAACCCTAACAACATGGGATATCACGGTTATATGGAAAAGGAAAATATTAGGTATAAAAAAATAAATTTCGATAATTTAAAATATGAAAATATACTTTCTATTTGTATTGCTGGAGAATTTGATGAGTTGGAAAATTTTAGAACAAATATTATAAATAAGTATCCAGATACATACAATTCTTTCACATCTAGAAACTTAAAAATAAGAGCACTGCTAGAATTTTTAGATTTAAAAGGATGTAAATGGGAAGGAATAAAAAGATATGCAAAATCAAAAAATATCACAAGGGAAGAGATTATCTCCATTGGAGATGACAATAACGACATTGAATTAATAAAAAAATCAGGATTGGGAATAGCAATGAAAAATGGTACCTCAGAAATTAAAAGCATTGCTGATAAGATAACAAGTTATGACAATAATTCTGATGGAGTAATACAGGAACTTAAAATCTATTTTAACATGAGGACTGAAAAATAAATGACTGACAGATTATATTATAAATATTCAGATTACTTAAAAGATAAATATAATAATAAAGTTTACAAAATACCTGTAAATATAAATACAACCTGTCCAAATAGAGATGGAACCATCGGGTTTGGAGGTTGTATTTTTTGCGGTGAAGAAGGTGCAGGGTTTGAATTGCTAGATAAAGAGAATAGTATAAAAAAACAAATCAAGGAAAATAAAGAATTTATTGTAAAAAAGTATAAAGCAGAAAAATTTATTATTTACTTTCAAAACTATACTAATACATACTTGAAATTAGATATTTTTAAAAGATACATTTTAGATAGTATAGGTGATGATGTTGTAGAAATTGCTATATCTACCAGACCAGATTGTATCACCGATGATATTCTTCTGTTTTTAAAAGAAATAAAAAATGAATATAATATTAATATTAATTTTGAATTAGGTTTACAAACTTGCAACTATAAAACACTTAAAAAATTAAACAGAGGACATACTTTAGCTGAATTCATATTTGCTGTAAACAAATTAAAAAAATATAATTTTGAAATTTGCACCCATATTATATTAAATTTGCCCTGGGATGATGAAGAAGATGTAGTAGAAAACGCAAAAATACTCTCTGGTCTTGAAATCGATACGGTAAAAATACATTCACTCTACATACTTAAAGACACTTTATTAGGAAATTTGTATGAAAGAAATGAAATAAAAATTATTGACAAAAATGAATACCTAAAAATGATGGTTTTATTTCTAGAATATTTAAATCCTGATATAGGAATTCAAAGACTTTTTTCAAGAGCACCTAAGGAGAGAACTTTGTTTTGCAATTGGGATACTAGCTGGTGGAAACTTAAAGATCAGTTGATTGAATTCATTAAAGAAAAATCAACCTATCAAGGTAAGAAATTCAATTATCTTGAGCCTAAAGTAGTAAAAAATAATTAGAGACTTTGCTTCATAATTATGGAAAAGGTTTTCCATATATGGTATAATAAAAAAAAAGTTTGGAGGAGATAAAAATGGTCAATTTAATATGCGGTAAGCAGGGAACAGGTAAAACACAAAAAATGATAGCATTTGGAAACGATGCAATTGATAAAATTAAAGGAAAAATAGTGTTTTTAGAAGCTAATAACAAGCATATGTATGATTTACACCATGATATAAGATACATTAACACTAAAGAGCACGGAATGATGAATGCAGATCAATTCTTAGGGTTTGTAAGTGGATTGTTAGCAGCAGATTATGATATAGAACACGTTTATATAGATGGACTTTATAAAATAGCGAAAATAGAAATGAATGATTTAAAAAGAATTATCGAAAAATTAAATAATAATTCAATAGAATTCGAAGTAGATTTCTTCATGAGTGTAAACTTTGATGAAGATGAGCTTGATAAAGATATTAAAAAGTATATAATAAACTAAACAAAAAAAGCTTTGATAAATTTATCAAAGCTTTTTTTGCATTTAATCACTTTATTTGATAAAATCTAAGTTCAAAGTAAAATAGTTTATCTTAGAAAGGTGTTTAATTTGAAACATTACAAAAAAGAAGTTAATATATTTGACGAATTTTTTGAGCATAGAGATGCTCTAATATTACAATACAAAAACGGTGATATAACAAAAAAAGAGTATATAGAAGAAAATCATAAGTATATATTAAGTATGAAAATTAAGCCGTTTAGAAGAATTGATAGTTATGAAAAAGGAATGTATAACTATCAGTATTACAATATGATGGCTAAGTATTACAATCTTTTAGCAAAAGAGGTAAAGAATAATTCAAAACATATTTCTTACTACAAAAAATATTTAGATGACTGTAATTATTTTTATAACGAAAAGGATAAAACCACTTTTAGACTTTTAAGATTATTGCAGTACGAAAATGTAACAGCTTACTTTATAAAGGTAAAATCTAGACAATTAAAAAACGTACTTTATGAAATAGTTCTAGAAGATTATGAGTATGCGGTTTTACACTCTAAAAGCATATGGATTTTAAATGTTTTAAAAAAAGAAGGAATATTTTTAGAAAAAGAAAGAAAATCAGTAATAGATTTTTATGTAAATGAAGAATACTAAAACAAAAACTATTTAAAAAGAATTCTTTTTAAATAGTTTTTGCATTAATTTGATCTTGATATAATTTTTAAAATTTCTTCCATTGTAGCTGTATTTTCTATTAAGAAATCGCCAGATTTTAATTGTGTATCCAAACCTAATTCAATAGCTTTTTGAATAAATTCATCTTTGTTATCAATTAAACCTCTTGATATTAAAATATCAGCTATACCTTGAGCACTTGTACCTGATGGTATTTCAACTAATATTTGTTCTGGTTCTTCTTGAGTAGGCTCTTCAGGTTCTTCTTCAGGTTCTTCACCTTCTGGAGATTCAACGCCTGAACCAGTAGGATTCTCTTCCTGGCTAATAGGTGGAATATCTTCCCCTTCCATTGGATCCTTATTAAGATCAATATCAAATAAAACGTTAAAACGCCATATAAGTATTAACCCTATAACTACAACTACGATAATAATAAGAGCATAATCGGTTATTTCATAAAAAAAGTCTTTAATAAAATTTATTATTTTCTTCAAAAGCATCACTCCAAGCATTTATATATTAAATATATCACATATAATAAAGCCATTCAATACAAACTATATAAAGAATAAATTAATTTACCATTAAAGAGGGATAAAATGAGAAAAATCATAATAGATGATAATGAAAAAGATCAAAGATTTGATAGATTCATTTCAAAATACTTAAATAAAGCAGGGAATTCTTTTATTCAAAAAATGATAAGAAAGAAAAATATAGAATTAAATGGGAAAAAAGCTAAACCAGATATAATTTTAAAAAAAGATGATGTAATAGAATTTTACTTAGCTGAAGAAACAATAAAGAAGTTTAGAGAAGAAAAAAATTATATTAAAACAGAAACAAATCTCGATGTAATATTTGAAGACAAAAATATTATAATAATAAATAAACCTCTTGGAATAACCATGCAACCTGATCATACCAATGAAATATCCCTTATTGATATGATGCTATCATATTTGAAATATGACGAAAACTACAGCAGCAAAACTTTTAGACCTGCTTTTATCAATCGATTGGATAAAAATACCAGTGGAATTGTAATAGGTGCAAAAAATTACATATCTTTAAAATCTTTAAATGAAAGTATGAGAAATAAAAATATCAAAAAATTTTACATGGGATTAGTACAGGGTTTTGTAAATGAAAGTTTATATTTAGAAGATTATATAACAAGAGAGAATAAAAAATCTAAAATTAATAAAGAAAAAGGAAAAAAAATAATTACAAAAATTAATCCTTTGAAAAGTAAAAAAAACTATTCTTTAGTGGAGTTTGAATTAATAACTGGAAGAACCCATCAAATTAGAGCTCATATGGAAAGCATAGGACATCCATTAATTGGAGATAATAAATATCAAGGAAAACAGACAGATAAAAATCATTATTACTATCTGCATGCCTATAAGATTATATTTGAAGGATTTACTGAAGAATTAAAATATTTGGACAATAAAACAATTGAAGGTAATTTACCTGAAGATTTCATTAAAAAAATCCAAATGATTTTTGGTGATTGAAAGTGGATAATATAATAGCACATATAGACATGGATGCTTTTTATGCATCAATAGAAATAAGAGACAATCCAAAACTAAAAGGTAAACCTGTATTAGTAGGAGGTAAATCTAAAAGAGGTGTAGTAGCTACCTGTTCTTATGAAGCAAGAAAATACGGAATTAAATCAGCAATGCCTGTTTTTATAGCTGTAAAAAAATGTCCTAATTGTATTATAATTACACCAAATCACAACAAATATTCAACAGTTTCTAGACAAATATTTAGCTTAATAAATGAATATGTAACAGATAAGGTCGAAAAAATATCAATTGATGAAGGCTATCTTGATTTATCTGAACATAGAATGGATTATATGAATAGAATAAAATTTTTAAAGAGATTAATAAAAGAAGAAGTGGGCATTAATTTTTCAATTGGAATATCATATAACAAGTTTTTAGCTAAAATTGCCTCGGATTGGAATAAGCCTGATGGATTAAAAATAATAAAAACAGAAGAAATTCCAGATATATTAAAACCGCTAAATATAAGTAAAGTCCACGGTATAGGGCAAAAATCA
>JAABRS010000101.1 GCA_011390775.1 Clostridia bacterium
ATAGCAGCATCACTTTAATAAATATAAATGATTGATAAGAATGAAAGGAGACTATAATAATGAATATAGTTGTTTGTATCAAACAAGTTCCAGATACTACAGAAGTAAAATTAGATCCAGAAACAAATACATTAATTAGAGACGGAGTACCAAGTATAATAAATCCAGATGATAAATCGGGGATTGAGTCAGCATTAAGATTAAAAGAAAAAATAGGTGGGGAAGTTACCCTGCTATCAATGGGTCCTCCTCAAGCAGAAGTGGCTTTAAGAGAAGGATTGGCAATGGGAGCCGACAAAGCAATTTTAGTAAGTGACAGAGCTTTTGGAGGATCCGATACTTGGGCTACATCCTGTACTCTTGCAGCGGCATTAAAAAAGATTGATTATGATTTGATTATTGCTGGAAGACAAGCTATAGACGGAGATACAGCTCAGGTAGGACCACAAATAGCAGAACACCTTAATATTCCACAGGTAAGCTATGCTGAAGATGTTAATGTTGAAGACGATAAATTAATAATTAAAAGACAATTTGAAGATAAATACCACTTGATAGAGGTAAATACTCCATGTTTAATAACAACTTTAAGCGAATTAGCTGAACCAAGATATATGTCTGTAGGTGGCACATTTGATGCATATAGAGAAAAAGAGGTTAAAATTTGGAGTTTAGAAAACATAAAAGACACAGTAAATGAGAGAGATCTTGGACTAAAAGGATCTCCTACAAGAGTAAAAAAATCATTTACTAAAAAAGCTAAAGGAAAAGGCGAAATTCTTGATGACGTTTCTACAAATGAAGCTGTAGAAGCAATTTTTTCTAAATTAAAGGAAAAACACATAATTTAAATATAGATATATTTAAGAAAGGAGCATTAAATAATGAGTAAAGATATATATGTAATAGCAGAAACAAATGATGGAAAAATACAAAAAGTAAGTTTTGAGCTTATTGGGAAGGCCAAGGAACTTGCAGATGATTTAAATCAAAAAGTAATTGCAGTGCTACTAGGTCATAATATAAAAGAAAAATCTCAAAGCCTAATAGATGGGGGAGCTGATGAAGTTATATTCATCGACGATGAAATGCTTAAAGACTATGTAACGGAACCTTATACAAAAGCTGTAAGTAATATAATTAAAGCAAATGACCCAGAAATAGTTCTTTTTGGAGCATCTTCGATTGGTCGTGATCTGGCACCTAGAGTGTCCGCTAGAATATATACTGGTTTGACAGCTGATTGTACAGGTTTAGAAATCGATTCAGAATCAAAATTACTTATGATGACACGTCCAGCTTTTGGTGGTAATATAATGGCCACTATTGTATGCGAAAACCATAGACCTCAGATGGCAACAGTAAGACCAGGAGTTATGACTGCTTTAGAAAAAAAAGAATCAGGAAAAGGCGTAATAAAGGAATTCCCAATAGAGTTTAAAAAAGAAGATATGAATATAAAAATCAGGGAAATCTTAAAAAGAAGTAAAAAAACAGTTGATATTACAGAAGCAAATGTATTGGTATCAGGTGGACGTGGATTAGGTGATAAAAAAGGATTTGATAAATTAAAAAAATTATCAGAAGTTCTTGGCGGTGAGATTTCTTCATCCAGAGCAAATGTAGATGAAGGTTGGATTGAAAAAGATTATCAAGTTGGACAAACGGGAAAGACAGTGAGACCAGATTTATACATAGCTACAGGGATATCCGGAGCAATTCAACACCTTGCAGGTATGGAAGAATCAGAATTTATTATAGCTATTAATAAGGACAAGGAAGCTCCGATATTTGAAATTTCTGATTTAGGAATAGTAGGAAATCTTCATGATATAGTGCCGAAACTTACTGAAAAAATAAATAAATATAAAAATAAATCTCAAACAGAATAGTTAATAGGAGTGAATATGGTAAATAAAAATAAAAAAAATATGAATATAAAAAAAATAGCAGTACTAGGTGCTGGAACAATGGGTCATGGAATAGCTCAATTATGTGCTGACTCAGGATTGAAAGTTAATTTTTTCGATATATCAAAAGACAATTTAAAAAAAGGCCATGAAAGTATTAAAAAGAATTTATCCATTTTGGAAAGCAAAGGACAAATAACAAAAGATCAAGCTGACAATACAATGGGAAATATAAAGTTACAAGAAAAATTAGAAGATGCTGTTAAAGGTGTGGAGTTAGTTATAGAATGTATTGTTGAAAATTTAGAAATAAAACAAAAAGTGTATGAGGAATTAGATTCTATTTGTGATGAATCTGTTATTCTAGCATCAAATACTTCCGGACTAAGTCCTACAGCTATAGCTAAAAATTTGAAACATCCTGAAAGAATGGTTGTTGCACATTTTTGGTGTCCACCAGAATTAATACCTTTAGTTGAAGTTGTGCCAGGGGAAAAAACTTCACCTGAAATAGTTGATAAGACAGTTGATTGGGTAAAGCAAATAGGAAAAGAACCTGTTAGGATGAAGAAAGAATGTTTAGGTTTTATAGGTAATAGAATGCAGTATGCTCTTTTAAGAGAGGCTATATATATTGTAGAGCAAGGATGGGCTGATGTTGAAGAAGTTGATAAAGCTGTTGAATATGGATTTGGAAGAAGACTTCCAGCAACAGGACCTATAAAAACTGCCGACCTTGGAGGAGCAGACGTGTTTTATAGTATTTCATCTTACTTATTTAAAGATCTTTGTGACTCTAAAAAACCTTCACCGGTTATGAAAGAAATAATTGACAATAATAATTATGGTGTTAAAACAGGAAAGGGTTTTTATGATTGGAATGATGAAAAAATACATAACACTGAAGCCCTTAGACGGGAACTCTTGTTTTATTTTCTAAATGAAGATAAAAAATTACTAAACAAATAAAAGAACATAGTGTCTTAATTGACACTATATTCTTATTAGGAGGAAAAAATATGAAAGCAGTAAGATTTACTGGACCAAAAGAATTAAAATATGAGGATGTAGAAAAGCCCCATATTAATAGTGATGAAGTACTAGTTAAAGTAAAGGCTGTAGGAATATGTGGCTCTGATATGGAACTTTATAGTGGTGAACATCCATATATTAAGAAAGAACTTACTAGATACCCATTAATACCAGGACATGAGTGGTCAGGAATAATAGAAGAAGTAGGATTAGATGTAAAAGGCCTAAAAATAGGAGACAGGGTAACCAGCGATGTAAGCCTTGGCTGTGGTGAATGCTTAATGTGTAAAAAAGGCAGATATAACCTTTGTCCAAATAGAATTGTTGTAGGATCTTACAAAAATAAAGATGGTGCATTCGCAGAACATATAAAAGTGCCAAGTAAAAATATCTATAAAATCCCTGATACCATGAGCTTTGAAGAAGGATCAATGATTGAGTCAGCAGCTACTTGTTCTTATGGAATAATGAGAATAAATATGGATTACGGTAGTACAGTTCTTGTTATCGGAGATGGACCTATAGGTCAATTAGCTATGCAGTGTGCAAAATCAGCAGGTGCATCTAAAGTATATTTGGTTGGTAGCTGGGAAGAAAAAATGAATATAGCTAAATCAACAGGTGCAGATGCGGTTTTAAACTATAAAAAAGATGATATATTAAAAGAAATAAATAAATTAACTGAAGGCGAAGGCGTAGATGTCGTTATTGAAAGTTCTGGAAATCCAATAACTTTCAATCAATCTTTAAATGCTGTAAAACCTGGTGGAAAAGTACTTCTTCTTAGCATATATACATCAAGTGAATTTATGTCAGAAATAAACAGTATAGTTGCAAAAGATTTAGACGTTTACGGTGCTTTAGGAAGTCCAAACGCTTTTGGACCAACAATAGATCTAATGGAATCTGGTAGGATAAATGTTAAACCACTTATAACTCACAACTATCCATTAAAAAATGCAAAAGAAGCAATAGAAATG
The DNA here is from genome assembly GCA_011390775.1 of Clostridia bacterium. Classification (GTDB taxonomy): domain Bacteria; phylum Bacillota; class Clostridia; order Tissierellales; family Dethiosulfatibacteraceae; genus UBA8670. The sequence continues at coordinate 3,923 of JAABRS010000101.1, forward strand.
ATAGAAAATAAAAAGGAATGTAGAATTAAGGCAGTATTAATACCATAAAGGGAGGTAAAATAATGTTAAAAGAAAATAAAGTAAAGAAAAAACTAAAAGAAGGGGGATATGTTGTAGGTACATTTGTAAAGATAACAGATCCATCCATTACTGAAATATTAGGACTTATAGGTTTTGACTTTTTTGTATTAGATAACGAACATGTTTCTATGAGCAAAGAAACTATTGGAAATATAATAAGAGGAGCTAATACTACAGATATAACTCCTATAATAAGAGTTAGAAAAAATGAAGATGTAGAAATATTACAAGCATTAGATTCGGGAGCTTTGGGAGTTCAGGTACCTAATGTTGATACTGAAGAACAAGCGAAAGATTTAGTGTCATATGTTAAATATAAACCAGAAGGAAAAAGAGGCTTTTCTCCATCCGTTAGAGCCGCACACTACGGATTATATGACAAAATACAATATGTTAAGGATTCAAATGAAAATACATTGATAGTTTCTCACTGCGAGACAGTAGAATGTGTAAAAAATCTAGATGAAATTCTTAAAATACCAGAAATTGATGTAATATTTATTGGACCTATGGATTTATCTCAATCCTTGGGAGTTACAGGACAAAGTAATAATCCTAAGTTGTTAGAGGCTATAGATCTTGTAATTAAAAAAACTAAGGCAGCAGGAAAATCTGTTGGTATAGTTACAAACCAAGAAAAAGCAAGTGAATATATTGATCGTGGAGTTCAATACTTATTAATAGGAACAGATCAAGGGATGATTTCATCTACTGGCAAAGACATCATAAAAAACCTAAAGAAATAAAATAATAACACAAGATAATTTATATGAGCTTTAATATGGCTCATATAAATTATTAAACTTTAAAAAGAGAAATCAATAATATAATTTGTAGAAGTATACTATACACAAATATATTTATTATTTAACAATAACTGGTTTTGTTATATAATGAATATACTAAATAGACATATAAAAGAAACGTTTTCTTAAATATTATAAATTTTATAGAATGAATTTAATTAGTTTTGTATAAAAGGAGGACTTGAATTGACAAATGATAAAAAGAATGATGAAGAAAAAAATGTAAATGATAAAAAAAATGTAAGCAAATTTAGCAACAAAGTTTTTTATGGTGACAGTAGTGAAGTAAATTCAATTAGTTATAGTGATTACAATGATTATTTAAAAAATAATAGTAGCAGACAAGATTTAGAGGGTTTTGATGAAGAGTATTTGGATATTGTTGACTATATTTTAAAAATAACTCACCGAATATGGGAAGAAAAAGGAATAGGTATTATATACGATACTTATCATAATAACGTAGTTATGCACGCAGGGTCACAAAATATTTCTGGAGTAGATTCAGTTATTTCTGGAACATTACAAACATTACATGCATTTCCAGATAGAAGGTTGATAGGACAAAATGTTATTTGGTCAAATTATGACAAGGATGGATACTTATCTTCCCATAGAATATTATCGACAGGTACAAATTTAGGAGATAGTAGTTTTGGTAAATCTACAGGTAAAAAGGTGAATTTTAGGACAACAGTAGAATGTGCAGTTCATAACAACAGGATTCATGAAGAATGGTTGGTTAGAGATAATTTATGGGTAGTTAAACAGCTGGGATTAGATCCTCATGAAGTTGCAAAAGAAAAAGCAAAAGATATGGATAAAAAGACCCCAGCACTACAAAAGAATTTTGGATTAAATGAAACTAGGGAAGGTCAATTTTTTCCTCAAAAATATCAAGCGAAAGATTCAAGTGTTGGTGAATTTATGTTAGAAATGCTTAACGGTATATATCAGTGTAAATTATTCAATAAAGTTAAAGACTATTATGCTGACAATGCTGTAGTACATTTTATTTGTGATAAAGATCTAGTTGGATATAAACAAATACAAGGTATGTTAATAAGCTTGTTTGCCTCATTTCCTAATGGGGAATTTAGTATTGAAAGAATAAATTGCAATAAAAGAGTTCAGGAAAACAGCTATGATGTAGCAGTAAGATGGAGATTAAGAGGTCTTCATGATGGAATAGGTTACTTTGGAAAACCATCTGGAAAACAGGTTGAAATACTTGGTATTAATCATTACTGTGTTTCAGAAGGAAAAATAATAGAAGAGTGGATTACATTTGATGGATTAGATGTGTTAGCACAAACATATATCGATTGTGATGAAGATTCTGAAAATATAGATGAAAAATAATATAAGATTATTAGAAGTTTTATTTAAAGTTTCACTAGTAACATAAAAATAACAGGAGGTTTTATGAGTAAATATCAAGATTCAAAAAAAATAGTAAGAGATTATTTTGAGGAATTAGAAAAATCAAACCCTCAAGATGTTAAAGATGTACTAAACAAATATACCAGTAAGGATTATTTTTGGAGAGGAGTTTATCCTTTTCGTGAACAAAATAGCGCAGATGATGTTGCAGAAAAATTTTGGTCTCCACTTAAAAAATCTTTAAAAAATATGCAACGTCGTCAAGATATATTTATAGCTGGAAATAATGAAATAGATGATAAAATATGGGTAATGAGTATGGGTCATCTTATGGGACTTTTTGATTCAGAGTGGATGGGTATAAGACCAACAGGTAAAATGACAAGTTTAAGATATGCAGAGTTTAGCTGTGTGGAAAATGGTAAAATAACAGAAACCGGACTGTTTATTGATATAATAGGATTTATGCTACAAGCAGGAGTAAATCCTCTTCCACCTTCAACCGGTCAATACTTTGTCTATCCAGGACCTAGAAGCCATGATGGACTATTATATGAAGATGCTGACGAAGATGAAGGTATAAAAACTTTGAAACTCGTAAATGAAATGGTAGATGATTTATCAGAACTTAATGACAGTGGAGCTATGGGGTGTCCTCCAGAAGTATTAGAGAAAACTTGGTCTAAAAATATGATATGGTATGGACCAGGAGGCATAGGAGCAAGTTATACAATTCCTAGATATCAAAAGCAACATCAATTACCTTTTAGAAATAATTTGAAAGATAAAAAATTTAATGGTCATGTTTGTCGATTTTCTGAAGGTAAATTTGCTTGTTTTTTTGGTTGGCCAAATTTGTCCAACAAACCTATAGGAGGGTTTTTAGGACTTCCAGGAGGAGAAATAAAAGCAGATATGCAGGTTGTTGATGTATATTGTAGAGAAGGAGATAAACTTTCTGAAAATTGGGT
>JAABRS010000102.1 GCA_011390775.1 Clostridia bacterium
TATTAGATTAGAGAAATTTCTTGCAATAAAAAGAATTAATATATTGAATAGAATTAAAAATATATTTATATATAATACTAAATATATGCTTTTTTTCTGAGATTTCATCATTCATCACCACTGGATTACATTTATTTATATTTTATCATCTTAGGAAAATTTTCTCTATACAAATATTAAGTATATATATCCTGTGGTATAATAAATTAAAAAAAGGAGGAAACAATGAATAGATGTGAATGGGCAGGAAATGACCCTTTATATATTAAATACCACGATGAAGAGTGGGGTAAACCAAATCATGATGATAGGAAACACTTTGAATTCCTAGTACTAGAGTCGGCACAGGCGGGTCTTAGCTGGATCACAGTACTTAAAAAAAGAGAAAATTATAGAAAACACTATGAAAATTTTGACCCGGTGAAAGTATCTAAATTTGATGAAAAAAAGATAGAAGAAATGCTTGAAGATCCAGGTATTATAAGATATAGAAGAAAAATTGAAGCTTCAATAAATAATGCAAAAAGATTTTTAGAGGTACAGAAAGAATTCGGGTCTTTTGATAAATACATATGGTCTTTTGTTGAGAACAAACCGATAATTAACAATTGGGAAAGTATTGAGGATGTTCCGGCAAAGACGGAACTTTCAGATAAAGTTAGTAAAGATTTAAAAAAAAGAGGATTTAAATTTATAGGTTCAACCATAATATATTCCCACTTGCAGGCTATGGGCATAGTAAATGACCATACAAAATACTGTGAATTTAAATAAAAAAAGTCTCCCTGTTAGATTTAATTAACAGGGAGACTTTTTTTCTAAACTTTTTTTCCTAATTTATAAATAGAATCAATATTAAATAATGTTTCAATATTTTCAATTGGATTTTTATCTAATACTAAAAAGTCAGCGAATTTGTCTTTTTCTATAGTTCCATAGTTACTATCTATTCCTAAACATTCAGCACTTCCCTTTGTTGATGCTACTAATGCGTCCATAGGTTTCATTCCGTATTCAATCATTAATTTTACTTCGTGAGGTGCTGAACCGTGGAAATTATAAGGAGTTCCTGAATCAGTACCCATAGCTATTTTAACACCGGCTTTGTATGCTTTTTTAAAGCTTTCTTTATGAGCTTCCATGGTATTAGTAGCCTTTTTAACAGCGTATTCAGGTATGCCTCCATCTTTACCGTTTTTAACAATAAAATAAGGTGCTACTAATGTAGCTACTAAAAATACTCCTTTTTCCTTCATCATATGGAATATTTCATCATCAAGATAAAATCCGTGTTCGATAGAATCTATACCTGCATTAATAGCATTCTTAATACCAGTAGTACCTTGGGCATGGGTAGCTGTTTTTTTACCTGCTTTATGTGCTTCCTCTATTGCAGTAGTCATTTCTTCAGTAGTAAATTGAGGACTTCCCGGCTCTACACCTTCCGTCATTACACCTCCAGTAGCCATAACCTTAATGACATCAGCTCCTGCTTTTAACTGTTCTCTTGCTGCTTTTCTTGTTTCTACAGGACCGTCGGCTTCTCTTCCTGACATCCAACCATGTCCTCCAGTCATGCAAATAACTTTACCAGAAGCCAAAAATTCGGGTCCTTCTATAATTTTTTTATTTACTGCATTTCTTAAGTCTATATCTATGCCATCTGGTCCTCCTAAATCTCTAAAAAATGTTGTTCCGGAGTTTAATGTCTTTTTTAAATTTGCTGCACCCCTTAAAGATGTCATTGCATCGGATTCATTACTTAGAACAGCAAAGGGATTTCCAACAGGTTCCATAGTTATATGTACATGGGAGTTAATTAATCCCGGCATAACAAACTTACCTGATAAATCAACAGTTTTATAATTAGAATTATTAGTTAAATTTGAAGTTTTCCCAATTTTAATAATTTTATCATCTTTTACCATCATGTATGAGTCTTTAATAGGTTCACTTCCAGTTCCATCAATTAATGTGAATCCTTTATAAATAGTTGTAGTATTCATATAATCCTCCAAAATTTTATTTCCTAAATTATAACAAATAATTAATGAAGTGTAAATTTGATTAAAAGTGAAAATATTACTCATTATTTAATTAAAAAGTATAAAATTATCTAAATGTGGTAAATATATAATAAAGAAATTCATATTATAATATTTTAAAGAGGTGGGAAAAATGAAAAAAATTCTTATACCTGTTGAAAATCAACAGAGAATATCTGAACCATTAAAACTTGCCGTAGAAATAGCTAAGAAATTCGACAGTACAATTACTATCTTTCATGCTGTAGATTTTCATAAAATACCTAATGAAGTTAAATACGGAGCTTACATAGAAAAAATTTATGAAACGGCTAATAAGAATAATTTTATGGACAAGGTAGTTAAACTTTATGAAGACGAAGGAATAAAGACTGAGTCAAAAGTGATTGAAGGAGATGCAGCATCAGAAATAATAGATGAAGCGGAAAAAGGAAACTATGATTTAGTAATAATGGAAACTCACAGTATGAAAGAGCGAAAGAGATTTATGCTCGGAAGTGTTACAAACAAAGTTGTTCACCATATTAATGTACCGGTATTAGTTGTAAGGTAAGTTTCTCCTATAATATATTATATTTAATAAATCTCCGATTTTATCGGGGATTTATTTTGTTTAGTATCATATAAATTTTTTCATGATATGTTATAATAAAAGAAAAATAAGGTGATGAAAGTGGATAATAAAAAAGAAATCATTGAAAATTTAAAGCTTTTTATTGGATCAGCTTTTAATTTTAAGGAAAATTCTATGCATCATATTAAAAAAGAAGCCTACGATGAAATGGATAATTTCATGCTTCTTTGTTTTGGGGATTTATTAGGAATACCAGTACCAACTTCCTACTACATGCTCGAGCTGCTACCTTATCTAGCGGAAGATTTAGAAGGTTGGGAAAGAAGAATTATGGCGAGAAAAAGCATTTACGGAGATAGATGGGGAGATTTTTGCTGTTAGGAGGATTATATGAATAAACTTGTATTTTTTGGAGGAAAAGGTGGAGTAGGTAAAACTACATCATCATCAGCCTACGCTTATTATTGTGCTGAAAAAGGTGAAAAAACACTGCTGGTATCAACAGATCCGGCACATTCATTATGTGATATATTTGAAAGAAAAATAGGCTCAAAGCTTACAGAGATAAAAGAAAATTTATTTTCTCTTGAAATTGATCCTGAAGAAGAAAGCCAGGCATATATAAGAAATATTAAGAGAAATATGAAGGATATAGTAAGCCCAGTTATAGTAAAAGAAATAGAAAGACAGCTGGATGCTGCAGCGGTATCCCCTGGCTCAGATGAATCGGCAGTTTTCGATAAACTTATGGAAATAATCATAGACTATCAAAAAGACTACGACAGAATAGTAATTGATACTGCACCTACCGGTCATACTTTGAGGCTTTTATCTTTACCAGAACTTTTAGGTGGTTGGATGGATAGACTTATTGAAAAAAGAATGAAAGCAATGGAACTTTATGAAATGGCTACAAGAGAAGACAAAAAAATGAAAAACGTGATAGAAAAAGACCCGGTACTATCAAAGTTAAACGAAAGAAAAAGAAAAATGGAACAGGCTAGAGAAATCCTTACTGACGGAGATTTAGTATCCTTTGTATTTGTATTAAATCCAGAAAAACTGCCGATAGAAGAAACTAAAAAAGCAGTAGATACTTTGGAAAAATATAAAATATATGTAAACACTTTGATAATAAATAGAATACTTCCTGATAATGTTGAAGGTAAATTCTGGGAAAATAGAAAGAAACTAGAAAATAAATATTTAAAAGAAATAGAAGAATATTTTTCTAATAAAAATCTTATAAAGATACCTTTGATAGATGAAGATGTTAAGATTGATAATTTGAAACATATAAGCAAGTATTTTGTAGAAATAAGTGATTGATAATGAATTATTAATAAAGTTAGGAGATTAATATGAAAAGACAACCTGCAAGTATATTTAATGATGTAATAGGTCCTGTGATGAGAGGACCATCTAGCTCTCACACTGCAGCAGCTTCAAGGATTGGATTATTAGCCAATCAAATGGTTGAAGGAAAGTTAAAAAAAGTATTAGTTGAATTTCATCCGAAAGGTTCACTAGCAACAACCTACCACGGTCAAGGATCGGATATTGGATTGGTTGGAGGTTTGCTAGGTTATAATACTGAAGATGAAAGATTGGTAAAATCAATTTCTATGGCAAAAGAGTTAGGATTAGATGTTAGTTTTAATATTGTAGAATATGAAGCACATCATCCAAATACCTATCGATTGAAGATATTTAGCCATAAGGAAGAAATATCAGCAACAGCAATATCTACCGGTGGAGGAATGATTAAGGTAGAAAATATTAATGGTTTTCCTGTAGAAATTGCAGGGGATTTTAATGAGACTCTAATTTTTTGCAGTACAAATAAATCAGCCCAAGACGTAGAAAAAATATTAGAAAAAGAAAATTTTCAAGTGGAGTATATTCAAAAGTCTTCAAAAGAAAAAGAAATTTTAATAAACTTAAAAACTCTGAAAGCCTTTGATGAATCACTGTCTATTAAATTAAAAGAAATAGAAGGTGTATTTTCTGTTATCAAACTATCTCCAGTATTACCTGTTATGTCATCTAAGGACTTAAATGTACCTTTTTTGACAGCCGGAGAAATGCTTGAAAAATATGGAGATGATAAATCTCTTTATGAATTGGCCTTATTATACGAAAGTATCAGAGGCAAAATTACTGAGGATGAAGTATATAATAAGATGAAAAAAATTGTTGAGATAATGAATGATTCTGTTAGAAAAGGACTTTCAGGAACAGAATATGAAGATAGAATTCTCGGACCTCAATCTCATTTGATTCAAGAAGCTATGGATAATCAAAAATTACTACCTGGAGATTTAATGAATACCGTAATAAGTTATATTACCTCAATGATGGAAGTTAAAAGTTCTATGGGTGTAATAGTAGCAGCTCCTACAGCTGGTTCCTGCGGTGGATTACCCGGTACAATTATAGGAGCCTGTGATGTAATGCAGTTATCAACAGATGAAATGGTTAAAGGAATGCTGGCTTCAGGTATGATTGGATTGTTCATTGCTCAAAGTGCTACCTTTGCTGCAGAAGTCGGAGGGTGTCAGGTTGAATGCGGCACCGGATCTTCAATGGCAGCAGCAGGTCTTGTACAGTTGATGGGTGGAAGTGCAAAACAAGGAGTTGATGCAGCCGCTATGGCTCTTCAAAATGTAATGGGTATGGTTTGCGATACCGTAGGAGATAGAGTTGAAGTTCCTTGTCTTGGAAAAAATGTCATGGCAGGGGCTAATGCTATTGCCTGTGCAAACATGGCTTTAGCAGGATTTGATAAAGTAATACCCCTAGATGAGACAATAGAGTCCATGTATAAAGTAGGGCAGATGCTGCCATCCGAACTGAGGTGTACTGGAAAAGGTGGATTAGCTGTTACACCAACGGGTATTAAAATTTTTGAAGAAATGAATTGATGAAAGTTTTGAATAATAAAAATATAAAAATACTTGTATCAATAGATAGATTCTGAAGTTGGAGTTATAAGACTGGAGGCTAAATGAAAGAATATAACCTATACTGCACAGGATGCAGTCATAAAGAAAGTATAAATAAAAACATAAGTAGATGTCCTAAATGCGACGAACCTATGGAAGTAGAATTGATAAAAGAAGGAAAAATTAAATACTCAAAAGACAAGGGACAAACCATACTAGAAAGATATTTGGATTTTTTTCCCTATCTAGATATAAGCAGAAAAGATTCATTAGGAGAAGGATTTACTCCTCTTACAAATTTAAAAAGTATAAGTAATAATTTAAATTTGAAGGGACTTTATCTTAAAAATGAAAGTCAAAATCCTACTTGGTCTTTTAAGGATAGAGGAACTCTGCTTGGGATACTTCACGGGAAAAAGCTTGGGTATAAAAAAATAGGTACTGTATCTACAGGAAATATGGCTCCTTCTGTTGCTGCCTATGCAGCTAAGTTTAAACTAGAAAGCTATATATTTGTTAAAGATACTATAGCTGAAGAAAAACTAAATCCTATACTTATATACAATCCTAAACTATTTAAAGTAAAGGGAGATTACGGAAGTCTTTACTACAATACTTTAGAACTGGGAGAGAAAAAAGATATTTACTTTATTAACTCAGACGTACCTCTAAGAGTTGAAGGATCTAAGACTATAGCCTTTGAGATATGTGAGCAGCTGAATTTCGAAATGCCTGATTATGTAATTGTACCTACCAGCGCCGGAGGTAATATAAGAGGTATAGAAAAAGGATTTAGAGAATTTAAAGAAGTTGGAATAATTAATAAAGTTCCTAAAATAATCTGCGCTCAAAGCGCTGGATGTTCACCAATAGATAAAGTCTTTAGTGAGAATAAGGAAAAAATCGAAAGATTTGAAAATCCTTCCACAATAGCCCATGCTATAGAAAACCCACTACCACCAAGTGGAAATCAAGTACTGAGAATGCTTAAAAGAAACGGTGGGTTCACAGCATCTGTAGAGGATGATGAAATTATAGATGCTCAAAAAGATTTAGCCCAAAACGGATTATTTTTACAGCCGGCATCTTGTGTTCCACTAGCTGCCCTTAAAAAACTAAGACAAGAAGAAAAAATTGAAAAATACTCTACTGTGGTTATTATAGGAACAGGTGGAGGATTGAAATACACAAAAGTATTTGAAAAATATAATTTCAACTACTCTCAAATAGATTTAGATGATATTGAAAATATAGATTAAATAATATGCTAACCTGCAGAAAGCATGTCTGCAGGTTTTTTTATGTCTAAATTCGTCATATAATTATATATTGAATTATTAAATATATATAAAACAATATGCAATATATACTTGACATATATAAATATATATTGTATATTATACTTGTAAAGGAGGTTGGTATTATGTTTTTCAATAAAAAGAATGAAATCAAAGACGAAAGAGTTGAAAATCTATACAACAAAATATACAGAGAAGTGTATGTATTAGTTATTATTTTAGCTGCAGTATCTATACTTGCAAAATATTTTTACTACGGACTAAATTTAGAGCATGTATTATTC
>JAABRS010000103.1 GCA_011390775.1 Clostridia bacterium
GTAGAGCCGTATACGAGACCCGTATGTACGGTTCAATGAGAGGGAAGTAATACTAGCTGTTATTTCTCTACTCTATTATAATAAGATTTTTTATAAAAAGAGGAGGATAAAAAAATGACTAAAAAAGTGAGTTTTAAGGTTTCCAATGGTATGGATTCGACAGTTAGAGTTCTAACAACTCTAAGAAGAAAAAATTTCTATGTTACAGAATTTTCCATGGAAGAAATGGGACATAATAAAGCAAGACTTGTTCTAACAGTAGATGATAATCATCCTGTAGCTAACTTTAATAGAGTAGTTCTTCAAATGAAAAAACTTGTTGATGTTTACGACGTAGAAGAAGTATAAAAATCAATTAACTATTGACTTAATATATATGCGGGGTTAAAATGTATACAATGTACAATCTATTACAATTTAAATACAATACTAGGAGGAAATAAAATTATGGGTAAAATGTATTATGACAATGATGTAGATTTTGGAATGATTGAAGGAAAGACGGTGGCTGTTGTTGGTTATGGGAGTCAAGGACATGCTCATGCTTTAAATTTAAAAGAATCAGGGGTTAAAGTAGTAGTAGGACTCTATGAAGGAAGCAAGTCTTGGGACAAAGTAAAGAATGACGGCCTGGAAGTAAAAACCGTAGCAGAAGCAACAAAAGCAGCAGATTTAGTAATGGTGTTGGTACCGGATGAAAAACAAAAGAAAATATACGAAGAAAGTATTGAACCTAACTTAGAAGAAGGTAATGCACTAGCATTTGCCCATGGTTTTAATATAGTGTTTAATCAAATCGTACCACCTAAAAATGTTGATGTATTTATGGTAGCTCCTAAAGGTCCGGGACACATAGTTAGAAGAGTATATAAAGATGGACAGGGAGTGCCTGTACTTATAGCTGTAGAGCAGGACTATACAGGGAAATGTAAAGAAGTGGCATTAGCATATGCAAGGGGCATAGGAGGAACAAGAGCCGGAGCTATTGAAACTACTTTCAAAGAAGAAACTGAAACTGATTTATTTGGAGAACAAGCGGTACTTTGCGGTGGTGTATCTGAGCTCATTAAGGCGGGATTTGATACCTTAACTGAAGCAGGATATCAACCGGAAGTTGCATATTTTGAATGCTTGCATGAAATGAAATTAATAGTAGACCTTCTTTATGAAGGCGGACTTGAAAATATGAGATATAGTATTAGCGATACTGCTGAATACGGAGATTATATGACTGGTACTAGAATCGTAACGGATGACACCAGAAAAGAAATGAAGAAGATTTTGGCAGAGATTCAAGAAGGTAAATTTGCAAGAAAGTGGATTCTTGAAAATCAAGCAGGAAGACCGGAATTTAATGCAATTAAGAACAAAGAACTTGAACATAAATTGACCAGCACAGGTAAAAAACTTAGAGATATGATGAGCTGGATTGAAAAGGAGTAAATAAATGGGCAGCAAATTAGTAAAAGAAGGATTGACAAAAGCACCTCACAGATCTTTGTTTAAAGCTTCCGGATTAACTGATGAAGAAATGGAGAGACCATTAATAGGTGTAGTGAATTCATTTAATGAAATAGTTCCCGGTCATGTAGGACTAAATGATATTACAGAAGCTGTTAAAAAGGGAGTCTTGATGGCTGGTGGAACTCCCCTTGAATTCCCGGCAATAGCTGTTTGCGATGGAATTGCAATGAATCATGAAGGAATGAAATATTCTTTAGCAAGTAGAGAGCTAATAGCAGATAGTATAGAAACTATGACTATAGCCCATGGACTTGATGGATTAGTAATTATACCCAACTGCGATAAAAATGTACCTGGATCTATGATGGCTGCAGCAAGATTAAATATACCGACAATTATAATTAGTGGCGGACCTATGCTTTCAGGAAGATTTAAAGATAAAGATGTGGATTTAATTAGTGTTTTTGAGGGAGTAGGATCAGTTACATCAAAGGATATGACACTAGATGAATTACATTCTTTAGAAAATTCTGCGTGTCCAACTTGTGGATCTTGTTCCGGAATGTTTACAGCTAATTCCATGAACTGCATGAGTGAAGCATTAGGTATAGCTTTACCTGGAAATGGAACTATTCCGGCGGTATTTTCTGAACGTAAGCGATTAGCTAAAAAATCCGGAATGAAAATAATGGAGCTAGTTGAAAAAAACATAAAGCCGAGAGATATTTTAACAGAGGAAGCTTTTAAAAATGCTCTAACTGTAGATATGGCATTAGGATGTTCTACAAATACAGTACTACATCTTACAGCTATAGCTTATGAAGCCGATGTAAAAATGGATCTTAATATTATAAATGAAATAAGCAAGGTAACTCCAAACCTATGTAGATTAAGTCCAGCAGGACCATACCACATTGAGGAATTGGATGCAGCTGGTGGAATATCTGCTGTAATGAAGGAACTCGATAAAAAAGGTTTGATTAATAAAGATGTTATAACTGTCTCCGGAACGGTTGGAGAAAAAATAGAAAACGCATACAAAAAAGGTGATAAAATAATTGCTTCTGTTGAAAAACCTTATTCCCAAACAGGTGGCATACAGGTGATGTATGGAAATCTAGCCCCGGATGGAGCTGTAATAAAAAAATCAGCTGTAGATGATAAAATGCTTAAGGTTAAAACTACAGCAAAGGTATTTGAATCAGAAGAAGCAGCAGTTGATGCAATACTTGAAGGCAATATTAAACCTGGAGATTGTGTAGTTATAAGATATGAAGGACCGAAAGGTGGTCCGGGAATGAGAGAGATGCTAACTCCAACTTCGGCACTTTCTGGAATGGGCTTGGATGATAAGGTATCATTAATTACAGACGGAAGATTTTCAGGAGGCTCTAGAGGTGCAGCCATAGGGCACGTATCTCCGGAAGCTTGTGAAATGGGCCCAATAGCATATATAAAAGATGGAGATATAATAGATATAGATATTATTGAAGGAAAATTAAACGTTCTAATTTCAGAAGAAGAATTTGAAGAAAGAAGAAAAACAACAAAAATTAAAGAAACTAAATATAAAGGTTATCTAGGGAAGTATGCGAAGTTGGTAACTTCTGCATCTACCGGAGCTATATGTAAGTAATAAATTGAGGGTAGTTCCCTACCCTCTTAATTTTAGGAAAGAATCATACTAATATGGTTTTTTCTTAAATTTAATTATTTGAATGGATTTGAAAGGAGAAACAATGAAATTATCTGGTTCTAAAATTATACTAGAAACTTTAAAAGAAAATAATGTAGATACCTTATTTGGATATCCTGGAGGAGCTGTAATTCCTCTTTATGATGCACTTTATGATGAATTGGAGAACTTTACCCACATTAGACCTGCTCACGAGCAGCATATGATTCATGCAGCAGATGCCTACGCTCGTACTACGGGAAAAGTAGGTGTAGCTATAGCAACTTCAGGACCGGGAGCAACAAATACTGTGACGGGAATTGCAAATGCATATATGGACTCAGTTCCAATAGTAGTTATAACTGGTCAGGTTCCTAATATGCTTCTTGGAAAGGATTCTTTTCAAGAGGTTGACATTACAGGAATGACCATTCCTATTACTAAACATAATTATCTAGTGAGAAGGGTAGAGGATTTAGCTCAAGTTATGAATGAAGCTATGTATGTTTCAGCAGAGGGAAGACCTGGTCCTGTCCTTGTAGATGTTCCTAAAGATGTATTTTTAGCAGAAACGGAATATATTAAACCGGATAAATTAAATAATAAAAAAGAAAAGATTGTTCCTTCTAAGGACTTTATTAACAGAGCAGTTGAACTAATCAACAATTCTAAAAAGCCTGTTGTTTATGCTGGAGGAGGAGTTAGAATTTCAAAAAATGACACTCTTCTACAAAAGCTTGTTGAAAAAAATGATATACCAACGGCAAATTCATTTATGGGATTTGGAACTATACCGAGAGATCATAGACTGTCTTTAGGCTTGGTAGGTATGCACGGACATAGGGAGACTAATTTAGCAGTCACAGAAAGCGATCTAATTATAGCAATAGGAGCAAGATTTAGTGACAGAGTTATTGGAAAGCCTGATGAATTTGCTCCTAAGGCAAAGATAATTCATATAGATATAGATGATACAGAAATAGATAAAAATACTAAAGATTGCGTTCCTTTGACTGGAGATATGAAAAGTATTTTAGAGCTTTTGTATAAAAAAATAGAAAAAAATTCACGAAATGAGTGGCTGGAATCTATTTTAAAAGAAAAGATAGATGAACCTGAAAAAGATAAATTTGTTCCTAAAAATATACTTGAAACAGTTAACAAATATTTTAAAGAAGATACGGTGGTTGCTACAGACGTAGGACAGCATCAAATGTGGACGGGACAGTTTTGGAAGTTTAAAAAATCAAATGAATTTGTAACCTCCGGTGGACTTGGAACCATGGGATTTGGGCTTGGAGCTGCAATAGGAGCTCAGGTTGGAAATCCTGATAAAGACGTAGTACTAATAACCGGTGACGGCAGTTTCAGAATGAACTCAATAGAACTTTTGACTGTATCAAAATACAAGCTACCAATAAGAATGGTCATGATGAACAACCACTCTTTAGGAATGGTAAGACAGTGGCAGAGAATGTTTAGCAACAGTAGGTACTCTGAAACGGATACTTTTGATTTTGTGGATAATATAAAATTGATGGATGCTTACGGAATAAAAGGATATAAGGTAAAATCAATAGAAGATTTAAATCGAGTTTTAGAGGATACTAAAAATTTAAAAGAAGCAATTTTCATTGAATGTTTAATCGATAAAGATGAATCTGTATATCCAATAGTACCTCCTGGAAGACCGATTAATGAATTATTATTAAACGGTTAATAAAGCAGAATAAAAAATTAAAGTGCATCCCAAACATAAGACGAACAAACTTATGGTTGGAGATGCACTTTTTATGATTCTATCTCTTTAATACCATCTACAGTCTGAAGTCCTTCGACTATATCAACAGGTGTAGTGGTTACAGGAAGTCTTAGAACCATATTGAGCCTTAATGATTCTTCCTGTTCGTCATGAATAGAGATTTGTTTTATTTGAACATTTTCATTACCTAGATAAGTTCCAATTGCTCCTATTTGGCCGGGTTGATTTGTGCAGAGAATATTTACTCTAATTTCATGACGTTTAGAGACTAATGCATGACTTAATTTTTGAAAAAATATTAGAGAAAACATTACAATTGCTGTTGTAAATACAGCCGGTAGTAAAAATCCAGCACCGCAGGCTAAACCAATACCAGCGGTAGCCCATAGACTAGCAGCCGTGGTTAGACCTCTTACACTAACTCCTTCTTTAATAATTGTTCCGGCACCTAAAAAACCAATACCGCTAACCACTTGAGCTCCTAAACGAGCCGCATCGGTATCTGCATAACTCTGTGAAAGGAAAATGCCTGTGACCATAATTAATGTAGAACCAGTTCCTACCAAGATATGAGTTCTAAGTCCCGCAGGTCTATTAATACCTTCCCGTTCGAAACCGATAATACCGCTTAGTAAAAAACCGATAAATATTCTTAAAATTATTTCATTCATAGTCAAATACATATTTTCACCTCTAAAAGATTATCTTTCCCATCTTAAATCTTTACCATAAAACTTGCATGCTGTATAATTGTTTAGGACTCTTGACGATATTCTATCTGTATAATTAATACTAAATTTATCAATAGCTAAATTAGTAGATATAATTGTACTTTTTCCTGAGATTAATCTAGAATTTATAATATTAAAAAGTTCGGTCTTAGTAAAAGAATTTGCAGATTCCGTACCTAAATCATCAATAATCAAAAGGTCGGCATCAAAAAGTAGTTTATAATTTATTTTATCCATTTCATCATCTGGATTGTTTCTAAATTTGTAATTACTAATTACTTCAAACATTTTAAAAGATGTTTGGTATACTACTGTATAACCTTCGTCTATCAATTCCTTTGCGATGCAGTTACACATGAAGGTTTTTCCTAGACCAGTACCACCATAAAAAAGAAGATTATCTTTTGCTTTGTTGAAATTAAAAGTAAATTTTTTGCTTTCCTTATAGATATTCTTCATATTTTCCTTAGGAGATAGCTTTTCTCCTGGATAAACACTATTACTAAATATATCAATATTAAAAGCATCAAAATTTTCTTTCTTAAGCATGTGTTCCATATTTGACATTTTATACAGCTGATTAATTATTTCCTGTTTGAAACAAATACATCTATCACCGCTTTGAAGGTAGCCCGTATCATTACAAATATCACACTCATAGGAAGGTTCTAAGTAGCTTAAAGGAATGTTGTTTTTAGTGTAAATGTTGTTTTTTTTATTTTTTAAAAGATTAAGTTCTTCCTTTAATTTAGATATTTTTTTAGTATAATCCTCCGGCTTACTGAAGGTATATTTGGAAATATCAATACTGACTAAAGAAATCTTTCTATCAATTTCTTTTAACTCGGGAACCATATCGTACAATTCTTTCTTTCTGTATTCTAAGTCAGATTTGCTTTTTAACCTTTTCTTATCGTAATCTTTTATAATATCTCTAATTATATCATTATTCATACTATCACCCTAATCTTCATATTTCTCATTGAACTTTCTTCTAGCTATTTTATCAAGTTCTTCTGGAGTATATTGTTCATGTCTTTGCTCAAAGTCATCAAAAAGAGACTTTTTTTGACTTTTATTATTATAATTTTTGTTTTTCCGAGTTTTTCTTTCTTTAATATCCTCTATTTTTTTATATCCCTTTTTATGCCAGTCATTTAATATAGAGTTA
This sequence comes from Clostridia bacterium, assembly GCA_011390775.1. Lineage (GTDB taxonomy): Bacteria > Bacillota > Clostridia > Tissierellales > Dethiosulfatibacteraceae > UBA8670. Next base: position 6,804 of record JAABRS010000103.1, read on the forward strand.
AAATAGTTAATGTTTGGGTTAGGAATTTTGCTTGAATTTTCTAGGGCTTTTAACACCATGTCTATTGAAAAATTCCATTCGAAAAACCACTTGTCGATTGTATCCATCTCACTTTTCGTTAACTGTCGTCCAGAAAATCCAAGAGAGGTTTTTATCTTTCGATAATATCCATATATTTCCGATTGTTTTTCAAAGTAATTTCCTAAATCTTCTATAGTTTCTATATTACTA
>JAABRS010000104.1 GCA_011390775.1 Clostridia bacterium
AATTTAAAGAGATAGAAAAACATACTGAAATAGGTTATAGAATTCTGAGCAGCGTATCTGAATATTCCGATATAGCTCTAATAGTATTACACCATCATGAAAATATAAATGGTACAGGCTATCCTGGAAACCTCAAAGGAACTGATATTCCTCTAGAGTCTAGAATCATAAAAATTGTTGATGCATATGATGCTATGATTTCAGAAAGACCTTACAAGGAGAAAATGAAAATAAATGAAGCAGTAGAGGAACTTGTGAAAAATTCTGGAGAACAATTCGACGGGAAAATAGTTAATTTATTTATTAATCAAGTTTTAAGTGCTTAAGCATTAATACCAAATAAGTTGAGATGACAAATATAAGTTCATAAAAATTTTGTAGAAAAGCAAAATTACAAAAAAAGAAGCTTAACATTATTTTATAAACCCTCTAAAAATACTCCCCTATGTTAAGGCTTCTTTTTTATATATTTCATTATAAAAAATATAAATTAAAAATTCTACAAAAACTTGTCAATTACCCAAATTTTGATATACTAAGACTACAAAGACATTAAGAAAACAAGAGGAGTAACTATGGATAAAAGAGCTATTGGAGTTTTTGACTCAGGAGTTGGAGGACTAACAGTACTAAGGGAAATTATCGAACAGATGCCCTTTGAAGATATAATATACTTTGGAGACACGGCTAGAATCCCCTACGGTACAAAGTCTTCACAGACGGTAATAAAATACTCCCAACAGAATGTAAGATTTTTAAGTCAGTACGATATTAAAACAATAGTAGTAGCTTGTAACACAGCAAGTTCAATAGCTTTGAAAAATCTTCAGGAAAGCTTCGACATACCAATAATAGGAGTTATAGATCCTGGAGCAAAAGGAGCAGTTCAAAAGACTGAAAACAACAAGATAGGAGTAATAGGAACTACAGCTACTGTAAGAAGCAGCGCCTACCAAGATAGAATAAGAGAAATAAATCCGGAAATAAGCGTAATAGGTACCCCATGTCCTTTGTTTGTTCAGATAGTTGAAGAAGGATGGGAAGATTCAGATGTAGCAGAACTTGCAGCGAAAAAATACCTGATAGAATTAATGGATCATGAAGTTGATACACTGGTATTAGGATGTACTCACTATCCACTTTTGAGATATACATTGAATAAGGTATTGGGAAATAAGGTAACTCTTATAAATCCTGCTTACGAGACAGCAAAAGCTTTAAAGGAAATACTTACAGAGAAAAAAATGCTTAGAAAAAGTGGGGAAACTCCAGTGAGAAGATTTTTTGTTTCAGATGCACCAGAAAAATTCAGAAGAATTGGCGGAAATATACTAAACATGGAAATTAACAACGTAGATGAAGTTGAAATAGAGAAATATTAACTAAGGCGGTGAGATTATGAAGGACGTAAAAATGAAAGTTATAGGAATTCAAAAAACCGACCACTCAGACAGTGAAAAAATTGAACTTTTCACAGAAGGAATCTTTTATAAGAAAGACGAATCATACTGCTATGAATATGAAGATACAAAATTAGCTGATGAAGGTGGAGGAAAGACAAAATTAATATTAGAAGGTGACGTACTTACAATGGAAAAGTCAGGAAGTCTAAGCGCATCTAATATGACCTTCCAAAAAGGTAAAAAACACAAAAGCACTTACTTAACACCTTACGGACAGTTAAATCTTGAAGTGTTAACTACAAAATTTAAATCTGAAGTTGAAGAAGATGGTAAAGGTAATATAGATTTAGAATATACACTTAAACTGAGTGGTGGAGAAAAGACAATAAATAACTTACACATAGAAATAAATTAAGGGCTTATAGATATAAGCTCTTAATTTAGAAATTGTGTGCCGAATTTTAAGCATTTACTGCCCACATAAAGGCGGTTCCAGGAGGTAAAATGAAAGAAAAATACTACGATGCTATAATAAATATTTTAGACTATATTGATGAAGGTATTCAAATAGTAGATGAAAAAGGAAGAATAGTATACTATAATAAAGCGGCAAGAGTCCACGATGGAATAGAAGACGAAGAAGCTATAGGAAGACATATTTTAGAAATATATCCTTCTTTAACATTTGATACAAGTACTATTCTTAAATCTATGCAAACCCTGACTAGCATTATGAATAAGGAGCAGGAATTTGTAAACTATAAAGGGGATAAAATATCTACTATAAATTCATCTTTACCGATCAGATCTGGTAAAAAGATAATAGGAGCTATTGAAATATCAAAAAATATCACTACAGTAAGAGAACTATCTGAAAAAATTGTGGATTTACAATCTGAACTTTACAAACCAAAATTTAAGAATAAAAAGAAAAAAGATAAAAACAATGGAACCAGTTTTACCTTTGTAGATATAATTGGACAAAATAAAGAAATGCTAAAATTAAAAACTTTAGCTTTTAAAGCTTCACAAACAGATTCACCAGTATTAATCGGAGGCAGTACAGGGACGGGAAAAGAGCTGTTTGTACATTCAATTCATAATTCCAGTACTAGAAAAGACAGTCCTTTTATAGCTCAAAACTGTGCAGCTCTTCCAGCAAACCTATTGGAAAGTATTTTGTTTGGTTCTGTAAAAGGAAGTTTCACCGGGGCTAATGATAGACCGGGACTATTTGAACTTGCAGATGGAGGCACCCTCTTTTTAGATGAAATAAATTCTATGCCTTTAGAACTTCAAGCGAAGCTTCTTAGAGTATTACAGGATAAAAAGATTAGGAGAGTTGGAGGTGCTAAAACTATAGATGTAGATGTAAGGATAGTTGCAGCTTACAATTCAAATCTAAAGGATATATTAGAAAAAAAAGAGCTTCGAAGAGATTTGTTTTACAGACTTAATGTAATTTCAATGACTGTACCTGACTTAAAAGATAGAAAAGACGATTTACCTATACTTTTAGATTTTTTTATCGAAAAACACAATAAGAAAAATAATAAATTTATAAAAGAAGTATCAACTGAAGTTATGGAAATTTTTATGAAATACGAATGGCCAGGAAATGTTAGAGAGTTAGAGCATGTTATAGAAGGAATAAGCAGCATTTATGATATTGACATTATTAGAGAAGAACATCTTCCTTATCATTTTACAGAAAATAATCTTGGAATAAATACATCTAACGGCAAGATAGAGCCTTTAAATAAAGCTCTTGAAAGAAAAGAAAAAGAGTTAATTCTCACAGCGTTGAATAAAACCGATGGCAATGTAAGTCGTGCTGCAGAACTTTTAGAAATACCTAGGCAAACCTTACAGTATAGAATAAAAAAATTGGATATTTAGCATTAAAGCACAATAAAAAATAGTGTAGAAGAACTACACTATTTTTAAATGTGATTAATTTATTATGTTTTGTGACACTCTCAAAGGTCTTGCTGTTTGGACAAACCCGTTGAGTAACCATGCAAATTGTGCTTTTTTAGCACATTTATATTATATATCTTTAAGAAAATAATATCAATACTGTAAATTAATAACATTTTAAAAACAGTTTTTTTGGATTTACATTAATTTAATATGCTAATAGCAGGATTTTGTTACCTAAAATTTAAGTTGTAAAAGTTTTCCTGCTTATATTATTTATTTGACAATATACTGTATAATATAAATATATCAAAAACTTACATTTTAATAGGAGGAAAAAAATGGAATATAAAGTAGATAAAAAATTTGTGCTTAACACACTGGAAGATTTATTAAAAACACCCAGTCCAAGTGGATACTGCCACAATATTATGAAAAAGATTGAAAAAATGGTTGAAGACTTAGGTTATAAGTTAGAATATACAAAAAAAGGTGCGGGATTTATAAAAGTTGAAGGTGAGAACAAAGACTATACTGTGGGTATAGCAGCTCATTTGGATACCTTAGGTGGTATGGTTAGATCTGTAAAATCCACCGGGATGATAAGATTTACTTCAATTGGCGGAAATTTAATGCCTACACTAGATAGCGAGTATTGTACTATTCATACAAGAAAGGGTAAAGAATATAGCGGTACTATTCTTTCTACCTCACCGGCATCTCATGTATACAAAGATGCTAAGGATAAAGAAAGAAATGAAGAAAATCTAGAAATAAGATTAGATGAAAATATAAAAAACAAAGAAGATGTAGAAAAATTAGGGATAAAAGCAGGAGACTTTATATCCATAGATCCTAAAACTACTTTTACTGAAAGCGGTTTTATTAAATCCAGGCATATAGATGATAAAGGTGGAACATCATGTTTGTTAAGTCTGCTTCAAATTTTAAACAAAAACAAAATTAAACCAAAGAATAATTTAATTTTATTTATTTCCACATATGAAGAAGTTGGACATGGAGCATCATATATACCTAAAGAAATCGATGAACTTTTGGCTGTTGATATGGGATGTATAGGAGATGATCTTACCTGTACAGAAAATGATGTATCAATTTGTGTGAAAGATTCATCTGGCCCTTACGACTTCGAAATGACTAATAAATTGATAAAAATAGCTGAAGAAAATAAATTAAATCATGCTGTAGATATATATCCATATTACGGCTCTGATGCATCAGCTGCTTTAAGAGCAGGAAATAATATTAAATGTGCCCTTATAGGACCGGGTGTTCATGCATCTCACGGCATGGAAAGAACCCACTATGAAGGTCTGGAAAATACTATAAAACTTTTAATATCTTATGTAACTGAATAAAATATGATATAATAAAACAACAGGAATTAATAGCTCCGATTCTACTATTCCTGCATAATTTGAAGACATAAATATTAGGAAAGTAGAACGAAAGGGTTGAAGAAGGAATTCCTCAGCCTGCCGTGTTTGCAAAGGAGTATATTCATTTATTTGAATATACTCCTTTGTTTATTTTTTGAAAAAGGAGGTTTTAAATTCAAAGAATAATTGTTAATAATTCAAAGCTTTTGTAATAAAAATAATTGAGAGGTGAAATTTATGAGTAAAAAAGGAAAAATTTTAAGAATCAATTTAAAAGATCAAAGCTTTAAAATTGGAGATATCCCAGAAAAATGGTACAAAGAATTTATAGGTGGAGAAGGATTTGCTGCTAAAATTCTTTATGATGAACTTAAACCCGGGATGGAACCCCTTAGCGAAGAAAATCTTTTGGTATTTACGGTAGGACCTTTAACAGGAACAAAAGCACCTTGTTCAGGAAGACTGGTTATAGGATTTAAATCTCCTCTAACAGGAACAATAGGAATGACAAATGTTGGTGGTCACCTTGCGCCTATGATTAAAAAAGCAGGATACGACGTCGTAGTAGTAGAAGGAAAAAGCGAAAAGCCTTTATACTTAAGTATTGACGATGACAAAGTAGAATTTAAAGATGCTGAAACCATCTGGGGACTCGATACTGAAAAAACCGAAGAAAAAATTAGAAAAGAAATAGGAAATGATAAGATAAGAATAGCAGAAATAGGACCAGCCGGTGAGAATTTAGTTAATTTTTCATCTATTATGATTGACAAGCATAGAGCAGCAGGAAGAGGCGGTGCTGGAGCTGTAATGGGCAGTAAAAATCTAAAAGCCTTGGCATTTTTTGGCAGCGATAAATTAGTTGATGCTAATGAAGACATGATGAAAGAATTCTCTAAAAGAGCAAGAGAAGAACTTGATGCTGAAGATTTCGTAAGAGAAGAACTTAAACCTTTTGGTACTCCTTCTTTTATGGACTCTATAAATGCACTAGGATTGTTACCAACTAAAAATTGGCAGTATACTACCTTTGATGCTATGGATAAACTGGGACATAAAGCATATCATGATAACTTGGATGTTAAAGCATGGGCATGTTACGGTTGTCCTATAGCCTGTGGTAGACACACAGAAATAAAAGATGGAAAGTATAAAGGACAATCCGGAGGAGGTCCTGAATATGAAACATTAGGAGCCTTTGGTTCTAAATGCTACATAGATGATCTTAATGCTATAACTATGGCAAACTACATATGCAACAGAATGGGAATGGATACAATATCTGCAGGGCAGGTAATAGCTACAGCTATGGAATGGTATGAAAAAGGTTTAATAAATGAAGAAACAACTGGTGGAATAAAGCTTGAATTTGGAAATGCAGAAGCTCTTGTAGAAATAGTAGAAAAAATTGCAAAAAGAGAAGGATACGGGGATGTACTTGCGGATGGTTCGGCAAAAGCAGCTGAAAAGATTGGAGATGAAGCTAAGAAATATACCTTTACAGTTAAAGGCATGGAATTAGCATCCTGTGGAGTAAGAGCAAGTAAGGGTGAAACCTTATCCCACGTTATTTCTCCAAGAGGTGCTGATCATCTAAGACCTTATGCTTCTGTAATAGATGCTTTTGGTTACATAGAACCTGAATTAGGTATTAACGATAAAGTATCTCCATTCGAAGATAAAGATAAAAAATGGGTAAAACCATTTATGGAACTTTCAATGCTGACAAATTTATTAGGAGTATGTCTCTTTGCAAGCATAACTCTTGCAGTAAAAGGTAGCACTTGGACGGGACTTTACAATGCAGCTACAGGAGAAAATACTGAATTAAAAGACATGTTGAAAGCAGCAGAAAGAACTATAAATCTAGAGCGAATGTTTAACTATAGAGAAGGATTTGATATTAAAGATGATCAACTTCCTGTAAGATTAACCACGGAAGCTGCACCAGACGGATTAGGAAAAGGTCATGTAGTGGACAACAAAGTAGTTCTTGAAGAATTTTATGAAAGCATGGGTTGGGATTTAGAAACAGGAGTGCCAACAGAGGAAAAATTAGAAGAACTAGGATTAAATTAACAAAAAAGAAAAAGAACCTAAGATTTTATCTTAGGTTCTTTTTCTCCCTAAACCCTATTTTAATTTTATGCCTTCCAAAATCATTTCATTTATAAATTTGTTCCTATTTTAATTATACTACGGTTTTTAATAATGATAAGGGTGATATTAGGGGTGATATTGTGGTTTTTTTGTGTTAAAATAAAAATA
>JAABRS010000105.1 GCA_011390775.1 Clostridia bacterium
GTCAAAAATAATAGACTTTTTATTAAAAACCATTAAACACTTATAAATACTATATTTAAGCTGTAAAGTTCATTTTTGAAATAGTGGACTTTATTTTGTTTTGAACTTTTGAAAATTAGATAATAAAGTCCATTTCTTATCTATTAATTCTATAAATATTACTTTTTCAAAAGTACATAATTTTTAAATATAAATTGTGTATTAATATGTGAAAAGTGAAGTCTATATCATTTAGACAACCTTTAACTGTTATCTTATAAAAAAATAGGCTTTTTTTATTACAATTATTAAGATATATTAATAACAAAATATCTTCAAAACAAGAAAAATGTTTATATTTATGATACAATTAATTAGTAAATGAATAATAATTAACAAACATACAAGGAAGGTATAAATGATAGCATTCTTAATGACTATAGAAGATGAAGAAACGAGAAACATCTTAGAAGAAATATATAAACTGCACAAGGAGAAAATGTACTATACAGCAAGGGATATACTTCATGATGATTATGAGGCAGAAGATGCTGTGCAAGAAGCACTAATAAAAGTATCTAAATATATTGATAAAAATATGGACCCAAAGTGTAACAAAACCCTGGGTCTTATTGTTATTATAGTTAGAAGCATATCTATAAATATATATAACAAAAGAAAAAGAAGAAAAACCATAGATATAGACGGATATGAAAATGTAATCCATGATGATACCATAGGAAATCCTCAACTAAACATAATAAGGCTAGACGACAAAGAATATATAACAAAAAAACTGTCACAAATAAAAAAAGAATATGCAGACATACTTACACTAAAATACTACTACGGATATTCTAATAGAGAAATATCAGATCTTTTATCTATAAAAGAAGGAAATGTAAGAGTAAGATTAATGAGGGCAAAAAATGCCCTTCACGAAATAATTGGAGATGAATCCCATGAAAAATAAAGAAAACAAAATAATAGAAGCCTACTACGGATACATAGGAGAAATATATGTAGACAGTATAGTAGATGAACTTGAAGAAAAAAAAGAAGAAATAAAAAGCACAACCTTTCCTAAAAAACTTGATACTTGGGTAGAAGAATATATAAAAAAAGAAGAGAAAAAAGAAAAGAGAATAAAGTTAATAAAAAACATAAAAAAACAATCGAAAAGAGCAGCAATAATACTACTAATAATTATCGCCGGTATATCAACACTAATATTTACAGTAGAAGCCATAAGGGTAAGAGTATTTAACTACTTCATAGAAAGAAATGAAAGATATACAGAAATAAGAGTAGAAGAAGAAAATGATATAGAAACACCTAAACTTAATTGGGAAAACTACTATCAACCAACCTACATGCCGGAAGGGTACTACTTTGAAAGTGCAGAAGATGGAGGTTTAATAAAAATACTTAATTATAGTGATGGGAAAAACCAGATAATAATAACACAAGCAAATAATACTGCAGGTATTCAAATAGATACAGAAGATGCAAAAACAGAAAAAATTAACATAAATGGAAATGAAGGTTTTTTAACAATAAAAGAGGATAGGAGTATTATCTTTTGGCATAATGATGAGAAAAGCTTTACTATAACCGGAAACATAAAAAAAGAAGAAATAATAAAAATTGCAGAAAGTATAGAAAAAAATGAAAAATAATTAAAAAAGTGTAACAGATTAACTCTTTAAATTGTTATATATAGTGAAGGCCAATTTAAGGAGGTGATTTTTTGATAATTTTAAAAAATATAAAAAAAATAATACTTGTATTATCATTAATATATATATTGGTTATTGGATATCAAGTTATAACTTTTAACTCACCAAATGATATTGAAGAAAATAACATAGAAAGAATAAAAGAAATAGGTTTAACAGATGAAATAATAAAGGTGCTCCCAGAGAATCTAATTGAACTTTTAGGAAGAAGTACTAGAATTATTAGATTAGAAGATTATGATATTAATGAAGATAATGGTGAATATCTCGGCACATTACATTTTAAAATTGATCACTATGAGCCATATTCTCCACCTTATAGTGAAGAAGAAATCTTTGATTTATATATAACTTTTTTTAAACGGACAAACCCAAAATTGCCGTTAATAAAGGATAGGTTGAAATATAGCTATGATGAAGAGGACTCTTTAATAAATTCATTTCTTTTCATTGATGGAATTAGTTATTTTGGAAAAAACAATAATATAAAAAAAATTGCAAATAGATATGATATCAAAATTCCTGGATTTATCTCCTATGAAGGTTATCTTTATACAATGTTCAAAGATAAAAACTATGATGAAAATATTGACTATGTTTTAATATATAAATCTACTAAAGATAGAGTGACGAAAATTGATTAATATTCTTATTTTATCTAATTTCAATAAGGGATGGAAGTGTCGCAATTACAGCTTAGGTAAAACAGGTTTAGGTGGTAGTAATAATACAACTGTAACACAAGTTGTTTATGATCAAACAGAACCTTCGATTGGTACTTTGGATCATTCTATGTTTGTAACCGATACAAATGGAACATATGCTTATAGAGATACTGATGATATATTTATCGTTGCTCATAACGATGAGACACAAACTGCATATCAATCATTAGACGATTATACAGGTTATTTAAGGGAATCTCACTTTAAGACGGCTCATATTACTTAAGGATACTATTATTAGTAAATAATAAAAGAGGAGAATGGTATGAAAAAAATATTAAGCATTAGTACAATAATTTTTATTATTATAGTATTGTCAATCTTCTCCTTTGTATCTCATAATAGAGAAGAGGCTATAAAGGAGACTGATGTCACTATTGATCAAAGTTTATATGACTTAGATAGTCATAATATTATTACCGAGTATAGCATCGACATTGATAATGAACCATTTAAAATCATTTTAATACAAACTGAAGAACTAGTCCCTTTAAAACCTGGAGATGAAGGGTTTAGCATTTATAAAAGTGGATATTATGGAGAATTTAAGCTATTGTTACTAAAAGATGAATTGATAGTTGATATATTGGATCTAAATGATTGCTTCAATCCTAAACACATTGGTTTTATAGGCAAATTCACTTTAGTTGGCGAGGATTTAAATAATGATGGAATTGAAGATTATAATATTGGAATAATGGGTGATGATGATTTTGAATTTATTGTTTTTACTGTTAAAGAAAACTCATTTGAAATTTTCACTTTTGATGGTAAAGAGATACTGAGGCGTCCAAACCCTCATCATTCTGAGGGTTTTTTAAAAGGTTCAGAAGGTGAATTAATAGTAACAGTCCGTGGTGAACATAGATTTTATAGAAAAAGATATTTTTGGAATGGATTTCAATTTATATCAGAGTAAATTACTGTTACTCTTAGATGAAACTAATAAAAGATTATAATCTTTTATTATAAGTTTGTCTTAATATCAAAGGAGTGTATTAGTTATTAAAAAAATATATATATTTATAATAGCAATAATAATTTTGTTATGTTCAGTAATTGGTTATAAAATCAATAGCGACAATGAAGTTATTAAAAATAGTCTATTAGCAGAATCAAAGAATTTCATTGTAGAAGCAAAGAAGATGCGAATAATAATGATTGAAGGAGGTGACGATCCTTATCATAAAGATATGAATACAGATTATTTGGAGATAACGGACAATAGAATCGATACGAAGGATAAGTTGTTTTCAATGATGCAGGGTTATTTTACAAGAGAGTATGTAGAAACAATGTATAATCAACTATACTTTGAAAAAAATGACAAATTATGTTTGCGGATAGTAGGAGATGTAAGGATTAATGATTTCACTACGGCATATATAAGTAATATCAGTATTACTCCAATAACCAAAAATGCTACTCTTGAATTATATGTATATTCATCAATTCATAACGAGGTGAATAGAACTGTTTTTAAATTAAAACCCGTAGATGGGGAATATAGAATTGATGAAAATATTGGTGGCTGGTAAAAATCTAATGATAAGGATGTTTCGTGAAAAAAATTAGTTTATTTATATTATTTTTGATTGTTAGTATAGTATTAGTTTTTCAAATTTCTAAAATAAAAGAGATTAATTATGTTGAATCTGTTCTAATAGAAAACTATTTATTAGAAGTAAAAGCTTGTAATGAGAATACAAAGTATGCACTAAGCGAAAGACATAGGATGTACATCAATGATAAAGTAATAATTAGATTTAATACTCTTGGTGGAAGAAGGATAAATATTGAGAAGTTGAGTCGTTTTTTAAAAAATGCTGATTACTTGTACTACGAAATTGAAAAACAATCGTCATTAATAAAAAAAATTAAAGAATACAATGATAGATACTTAACTAGACGTATTGTATTTTATTTTCCATCTGAAGGTGATTACAGAAGAAACCGTGCTCATCTTGACGTGTCCTTAGGTAAAATCAATGAAGAATGGATAGTATTGGGAAGCTTTTGGGATATTCAAATTGAAAAAAATGGTAAGCCTAGTGAATTTGAAATTATAGATTAGGTAAAATCAGGTTTAGATCGAAATGGTTTTAGCAAAATAAAAACCAAATAGTTCGGGAGGGAACTTCGTGAGGAGAAATTTTAAGAATAGAATAGTATCTTTTATTGTTACTACACTTATTCTTATAGTAATTTTATATTTGCTTTTTTTCTTAAAGTACATTGATATTTCGGTAATCTTAGCAATCTACTTGCCAATTTGGATTATCGGAGTTATAGCGGCCTTGCTTGATAAAGTCGTATTTGCAAATGTTACTATAATTTTTGCAGGAATAGGTCTTATTTCAGAATATTTAGTTCATACATTTAATAAGTCTCATCCAAATATGTCAGGAGCATTTTTGAATACTCTAATTCTATTAGTTGGTGTTATACTGGGAGTTGTGCTTCAAATTTTAAGTAATAGAAAATATACATCTTAATTTGTTATACATAGCGTAAAAGCAAATAGAGGTGTTTGTTATGGATTATTGGAATAAATTAGAAAAATTAATTAATATTAGTAGCATATTGTAACTTAATCCATGGTAAAATAAGGAGGTAATTAAAGTGAAGAAAATTTTCATACTAGCATTATTTATTGCAATAGTAATTGGATTATGTGGATGTTCTGATAAATCTGAAACATTAGAAGAATCTATATCTGTAGGAGATTATGTAATGGAAAAATCTGAGGAAATTGCAAAACCTACAGTTCAAATAAAAAATGACAATAAATTCGTTTTTAATTATTCTCCAATTAGTAGTTATATGGCTTTGGGTACTTATGAAGTAGATGATGACAGCAACTTAATTCTTAAAACAGATGATGGTAAATTTCAATATGTATTTAAAGTAAAAGAAAGAACTTTAATATTTAATTCAGAAGAATCGGCAGAAATGCCATCATATGTAAATATTCCAGATGGTTCGATATTTAAATTTAATATGAGTAATTAATAAAAAACTTTCGAATCACTTATGATAAGGTTCACCCTAACATAGTGTACTTCAAAATAAAACCAGAATAATTCTAAGAATCATACTGGTTTCTAAAATAAATTATAATTAAATATTTAAAATTATAATTTCCACTATAAATATTATATTCCTAGATCTTATATAGTGTTTTACCATCTAATTTTTCCCGACGACCACTTAAAATTAGCTCTTTTATAAAACCTTTTTTATTTTCAATAAAATGAATGAAAATAGGAAATGATTCTAAGTAGAAAAAATTCTTAGTTCCATTTTCCAAAGGTAAAATTCTAATATCAGGCCATATTAAGTCACAAACCAGATTGTCATTGAAAAGCTTTACTGTGCATTCCTGATTTCCTTCCTGATTTTTGTAAGTTCCACAATATCTTTTCTTTTCTTCTAAAGTTAAGAGGTTATTTTTAGTAATCAAATTCAAGTTTAAAAAATCTAAAATCCTTAGTTGATAATCATCCCATTCATTATCTGAGTTTTCAATAGATAATTTCTTAAATTGATATCTCTCAAAGAGATGATTAGTAAAGCTCTGATAATCTGACCAAAGCTTTATAACTCCAACTTCACCTGTTAAACCACTTGACTTAACATAAGGAGTCTGAATATCTGAATCAATAAACCATTTTTTCCAAGCAGGGCCTCTACGGTTCCAAACCTTTCTAATTGAACAGTTAACATTATGTTGATAAAAATAAAGTAGAATTGGATTTAGTGGCTTGATTATGTTTTCGATTTCATGAACAAAATCCATAATTTTTGCTTTTTCAATATTATTTTGGAAAAGAATTCTAACAGTATCTTGCAAAAGATGACTTTCAATAATATGTATTTTATCAGAGCATCTTACTTGTTTAACAAATTCACACCATAGTTGCGGAATTGTTTCTAAAAATTTCTCTGTCTCAGACTGTGAAGTAAAAACTTCTACATCTTCTTCATAAGCTAAAGGATGATTAGTCTCTTCCTCATGGTACCACTTAACATTAATTCCATTCTTGTTTAATTGACTTGCTAAAAACTGAGCTGTCGTGGATTTACCTGAACCTGTTATACCATCGACTAAAATTAAATTTGTATTCAACATATTAATACTCCTATATTTATTATGAAACCAAATATAATTATAATAGTATAAATTTATATATGCAACTGAACTTTATAAATTATTCTTGTTAAAATATATTATTTTATTAAATATAACAAACTAGTAATGTTACCAATAAATCCAAAAAATAAGAGACAATATAAACATAGAAGTATGAATATTATAAAAAGGTTATTAATGAGGAGATAGACGTTATAGGAGTAGAAAGAATTAATAAAACTCTTATAAAGTCTATCGGTCACTTATGATAAGGTTCACCGTAATTTAGTTTATTATAAAATAAAGCCAGAATAATTAAATTATTCTGGCTATTTAAGTTAAACTCGCTGTAAACCCTCTAATTCAAAATATACATTTCTTCTTCT
>JAABRS010000106.1 GCA_011390775.1 Clostridia bacterium
AATCTAGATCTTTGAAGTACAAAACCAAAACATAAGCCTATAAGCCAATAAAATGATAAATTAAATGATTTTAAATATAGGAAAATACCAAATACCAATGCCACCGCAAATATCCCTAAAGCATAGGGTATTTGATTTTTTATTATGTATTTATTTTTCTTGATTTCATTATTCTTTTGTTCTTTATCAGAATTCAAATTCTCACCCCTAAGGTTTATCAAAATGTTACAATATATAAATTTAATTTAATTCTAACATAATTTTCTTTTTTTTAAAATATTTGGTATAATATTTAAATAACATAAGCTATAAAAAGGAGTTACTAAATGCATATAGAATATTTTAATTACTTTTATCAAGTTGCTAAAGTTAAAAGCATTTCGAAAGTAGCGAAACAAATACATATATCACAGTCTGCTTTATCTCAACAAATTCAAAAATTTGAAAATAGTGTAGGTTATCAGTTGTTTAAAAGAAGTAATAAAGGTGTAGAATTAACGGAGATGGGGGAAATAGTACTACAATACAGTGAAAATATCTTGAACACTTATAAAAAAATGATGAACGATTTAGAAAAAGGAAGTAATATTTCAAATACTGTTGCACTACAAGCCTGTCATTCAATTTCTCATTATGCTCTGCCTTGCAGTATTTATAAAATAAAAGAAAAATATCCATATCATCAATATGAATTAACTACAAGTTCTTCAGATAAAATAAGGAGTAGCGTAGAAAATAATATTTGTGATATTGGTTTTGTATACGGTAAGGGTAGTGAAGAAAATCTGGAATATTATGAAGTTGGTCATAATAAATTTGTTTTGACCTCATCATTTTATTACGAAACACCCAAAGAAATCACAGTAGAAGATCTTAAAAACTATCCCATCATATCTATGTCTTATGATAAACAAATTACATCAGAGTTTGAAGAAAATCTCAATGAGCAAGGTGTTAATTATGATGATTTAAATATTATATTTACTTTAGACTCTATAGAAGCAATAAAAGCTTCGTTGAATAGAAAACACGGCTTAGCTTTACTACCTTATATATCAATTAAAGAAGAATTGTACAAAAAAACATATAAGATTATACAAGTTAAGGATTTCCAAATGAATATTAAGGTTTATATGGTAACTAGAAAAGAAAGTAAAAACAGCAAAGCTGTAATTGAGTTTTCTAACTTATTTAAAAAGATAGGAAAAGATAGTTTTTGCTAAGGTTTTGATATTCTTATTTCCCATACACCATTCATAACCTCTTCTGTTTCAACTTTATATTTTTTATATTTATTAGTTACAGATTCCACTGTACAGCTGTGATCAGTAACAACTTCTAACACTTCCCCCTCAGGAAGAGTTTTAAGTTGTTTTTCTATTTTTATAATAGGGACTGGACATATATCCCCGAAACAATCGACTTTTATCAAATTAATCACCTTCAATTTTATTTATTTTTTATTATAAAGTAAAATTATAGTTATGTAAATGATAGTTTGTTATATTTTTAATAATTAAAATTAAAAAGTAGGTATTTTCATGAAAGAAAAATTTTCAATAGTTGTTCCTGTTTACAATGGAAAAAATTCATTAGATCAATTATATCAAAAAACTCGTAATGAGATCCTAAAATTAGAAAAAAATTACGAATTTATTTTTGTAGATGACAATAGTGTGGATAATAGTTTTAATATTATTGAGAAACTATGCAAGAAAGATAAAAATGTTATTGGAATTAAACTAAGTAAAAATTACGGTCAGCAAAATGCTGTATTTTGCGGTTTAGAGCATTCTCATGGTGATTATATCATAAATATGGATGATGATTTACAGCATAACCCTATATACATAAAGGATATGTACAATAAATTAGAAGAAGGTTATGACATAGTTTATGCTGTTACAAAGGTTAAATATCACAAATCTTATAGAAATTTTGGTTCAAAACTAACAGACAAATTGTTTAATTTATTATTAAAGAAACCTAAAGATAAACGTGTAAGTAGTTACAGAATAATGAAGAGCGAATTAAAAGATGTAATTATAAAAGAAAAAAAGTCTTACAACTACATCTCTGCCAGCATACTTAAATACAGTAAAAATATTGGAAATATTCATTATCAACATTCTACTAGAAAATACGGTAATTCAAACTATACTTTTTTGAAACAACTTAAAATTTTCATTAGAATATTTTTATACTACTCAGATGTTAGTGTATTTAAACCTTTTTTAAGTAAATCGGAACCCTACTCTATAAAAACTATAATAAATGATAGAAAGGAATCTTAATTATGAAGTTTTTAGTATTAGGAGCTGGTAGCTGCCAGCTTAATTTAATAAAATATTTAAAAAAAAATAATCATGAAGTAGTAGTTACTGATTACTTTAAAAATTCAATAGGAAAAAAATATGCTGATAAATCAGAAATGGTAAGTACTTTTGATTTGATGGGAATAATCGAAATAGCAAAAAAACATAAGGTTGATACTATATTAACGGCGGGTACCGACCAACCTGTATATTTTGCCGCTAAAGCATGCGAGTATCTTAATCTTCCCAATTACATAACTTCCGATTTAGCACTTAAAGTTACTGACAAAAAAAGAATGAAAGAAACTTTTCAAAAAAACGAAATTCCTTCTGTAAAATATAAACTTATAAAAAAAACTGTGGATACTGAATCATTAGATGATGATTTTTTTCCTGGAGTTGTCAAACCTCTAGATAGTCAGGGACAAAGGGGAGTTTTATATATTAAAGACAAAAATGATTTAAAGAATAAAATTCATATTCCTTTTAATTTTACAGATCAATCTGAAATACTTTTAGAAAAATACTACGAAAACGATGAAATTACAGTCTCAGGATGGGTAGTGGAAGACGATACTAAAATACTTTCAATAAGTGACAGAGTCACCTATAATAATATCCCTCACATTGGCATATGTATATCACATAATTATCCATCGAAACATTATCAAAAATATTCGTCGGAAATTATTGAAATAACTAAAAAAATTGTCAAAGCATTTAATATAAATAAAGGTCCAATTTATTTCCAAATGTTAATAGGAAGTGATGGCATTAAGGTTAATGAAATTGCCTGCAGAATAGGCGGTGCCTTTGAAGATGTCTACATCCCTTATGCAAGCGGAGTAGATATGAGTGATTTATTGATAAAAGACTCATTGAATCTTCCTCAGATTCAAAATCTTAAATCTAATTCTGTATCTAAAAATATAAAAATTTCAGTTCAACTTTTTTTTGCTAAACCCGGTAAAATATCATATTTATCTTCTTTAGATAAACTAGTAAATGAAGGATTGATTTTAGAAGGAAGATTCAATTTTAAAGTAGGAGAGGAAATCAAAAAAATAGAAAATGCCACACAAAGAGTGGGACATTTTATAGTATCTTCAAAAGATAAAAATAATTTATTTAAAAAAATTGATAAAGTTTTCCATAATATTAAAATATTGGACGAAAAAGGAAACAATTTAGTCATCCCTTATAATAACTATAGACTAAGATGAGAGATATCATTGTAGATTATTTCTTTGAAGTTCTTTCCGTCATAGTCATATAAAGATAAACTGCAGTTATCTACAACATTCTTAAACCAAGTTGTTCCATCCGGTTTATCAAACATTTCAGCTACAATACTTCTAATTGTACCTCCGTGTGCCACTATTAAAATATTCTTGCCTGTATGTTTTTCTAATATTTCACGATATCCTTTTGTTACTCGTTTATAAAATATTTCTAAAGATTCTCCTTTTGGATATATGAATTCAAAAGGATTTTTTCTAATTTTATCTTTTATATCCGGATTTTTTCTCCATATGTCTTCAAATCTATTTCCCTGAAACTCTCCACAATCTATTTCTTTTAATTTGTTGTTTAATTCTATATCAATCTCTCTATTTCCTTTTATTATTCTTGCTGTTTTATGAGCACGTTCTAAAGGACTTGAAACTATTAAATCAATATCTATCTTAGACAGTCTTTCTTTTAGTTTTTTAGCACCTTCAATGCCTTTATGAGTTAATTCTGAATCCAAGTGTCCCTGTATTCTACCCTCTATGTTCCATTTAGTTTCACCATGTCTGGTAATATATATTTTCATAGCTCCTCCAATTAATTTTATACAAAAAAAGGACTTAAATAAGTCCTCAGTTTGGTGCGGGTGAAGAGACTCGAACTCCCACGTCAAAGACACTAGATCCTAAGTCTAGCGCGTCTGCCAATTCCGCCACACCCGCTTAGTCACAAAACTTATTATATCTACAGTTATGGTCAATGTCAATAGTTTTTTGAAATTAATTTATCTTTTGCAAAATTTATTATACATTTCATCTAAATCTAAAGAGTTAATATATAACCCAGTTCCCAATTCAAACCCACCAAACTTTCCTTTTCTAGGAATAACATGAATATGCCACTTGAATTTCGGTGATCTAATGGTTTTAGGTAGAGAGTGCAGATATATATTAAAGGGTATAGTACCATATACTTTATTGATTTTATCAAAAACTTCCTTAAAAGATTTTGCTAAATCTTTAATTTCTTCATCATTAATATCGTTAAATCTTCCAGAATTTCTATTTTCTATAATCATCTCTCCAGATAAAAAGGAATCCTCTGGAAGAAAAAGTTCAAAACTTTCGTTTTCAGTTATTATTCTTTTATCACCCCATAATGAATCAGTTTTTAATGTGTTAATCTCTCTTTTGATTTCCGGTGGTATAAAAGACATTGATAATATCTGACTATGTGAATGTATTTTAGACGCTCCTGCACTCTTTAAATGATTTTTATATATAATAGTGTACTTTACATTTTCATCCTTATCAAGCTCAATATATCGGTTTTTATACATTTTGATTATGTTTTCGAACTCATGTTGGTTGAAGTCGTAAAAATTCCTCAGATGCTCTCTAGTTTCGATTAGAACCTCATGTTTGCCGTAGTCGCAGTTATTCTTTTGATATTCTTCTATATTTGTAACAAGAGCAGGATATTTATTGTCGATAGCTTTTACCTGCCATTCTTCATTTTCATTAATCGTAAAGTTAGCTTTTTCTTCATTTTCTCCAGGACAAAAAGGACATTTATTTCCTTCTTCATGTCCTAAAAAGTCATTTTCTCTAGAATCTCTCAACTTATTTATTAAAACTTTTCTTCCAGTATGTTTATTGGTGACTAATTTCATTATGTTCATCCCTTTCTTTCGTAATCACTTTAATAAATTCTTCTTCTGAATTTATTCCAAAAGCCTTATTTTCCATAATTAGTTTTCTGTTTAATTCCATACCCTTATTTTCAGTATTTATTCCAAGGCAGAATATTTTCTTTGAGTATTTAATTCCATAATTAGCTGTATGTAGGGTGCCGCTGTTTAAGCTGCTTTGTATTATAAAGATTCCTTCTGATAAAGCCGCCTGAAGTCTATCTCTTTGTATATAGTCATACTTCTTTGGCTTTTCAAAGGGTGGTTTCTCACTTATTAAGCATCCATTATTTTCTATAATTTTTTTGCTTAAATCTATATTTTTATTAGGATATATATTTTCAATACCCGAAGGTAAAACAGCTAAAGTTTTACCGGTATGATCGGAATTTTTTATGGATATAGCTCCCCTATGTCCTGCTGTATCGCATCCTAAAGCTAGACCACTAATAATGTTTGCTCCTAATTTTACACCTTCTTTTGAAAATTTATATCCAATATTATAATTCTCCTTACTAACCTTCCTGCTGCCTATAACCGCTAAGTTATATCTAACTGTCATTAATTTATGATTTCCTTTAGAATAAAGTATGGCAGGTTTATCGTAATTGATTTTTTGAAATCTTTCAGGATAATCATCATCTAGAAAACTAAATATATGAATATCATTTAAGTAGCAATCCTCAAGTATTTTTTCAGCCTTTAACATTGCGCGCTCTTTATCTTTTTTCGTATAATTCTTGCCGAATTTCTCTTTTAATAATAGCATGTAATCTATAAGATCTAAATCTATTAATCTTCTATTTTTAACAACATCGTAAATTTTTAGTATTGTTTTGCTACCAATCTCATTTAGTTGGAGCAAAGTAATTAAATCTATTTTTTCAATCATTCCATCACCTTTTTATATTATATAATCTATTAACATATTTATAAAGAAAAGATTTATATAAACAATGACCTTTCTTTGTAAAGTAGAAAGGTCATTATAGATATTATAAATGGAATTTGGTTTTTTATTAAGCACTTTGTATTTCTTCTTTTTTCCTTTTTGGAATTAAAGCTATCAGTACATACAATCCTATCAGCGGAATAACTCTCAATAAACTAAAGCTATCCACCTGGAACGAAAAGTTTATATATCCACCTACAAGTACAGTAGAAGTCAGCATTATAGCTGTTGCTTTAAGCATATCTTTAGGTCCTAATTCTCTAAGTAGAATAACAAATGTAGCTATACATGGAAAATAAATTACTAATAAAATACTCATTGTGAGCATCTGTTTAGCAGTAAGTCCAAGGGGTAAAAGTACTCCCATAGCTAAATCTTTCCTCAAAAATCCCATAATCAGAGCCTCTACTGCAGCTTCCGGCACTCCAAATATATTCTTTAAAACAGGCCCCGTCGCTTTTGTTAAAACTTCAAATATTCCTAATGTGTAGAAAATATTTATTATAAATACTCCTAAAAGAACCATAGGAAGAGCTTCTTTTAAAAATCCTAATATCCTCATCCAAAGTTTCTTTAAAACTGTAGTAAAGCTGGGAAGTCTAAAGTTCGGCAGTTCCAGTAGTAAATCGGTGCTAAATCCTGGGACCAATTTATTCA
>JAABRS010000107.1 GCA_011390775.1 Clostridia bacterium
CAAATAGTAGAGATGAAAGGATACGAAGAGTCGATGGTTTATACAGATACTCTTAAATTGGATGCCGATAAAGACTACGAAATTTCAGTAGTTGGTGAAAGTTCAGAAAGTAAAAGAAGTGACGACGTATATCAACTTAATGTAAAGTCAACCATAGATAACTTGATTGTTTTTGAAAGTTACGTTCATAGATCTTCTGCTAATGCTGAAAAAGAAATTCAAAATTTCCACTTTAATTTATATGCATATAAAAATGTAGAAAGATACAGTGTTTTTGAAGATTACACAAAAGATTTAGAAATAGTAATTTTGATAGGAGAGGTTTATGTAGATGGAACTTTAATTGATACTATGGACTTTATAAATGGAGACAACTGGGAAGAATTAGAAGTTAGAACCGAAGGGGAAAGAGAACCTGTATTTGAAATACAAATGGGCTCTAAGATTATTGTAGATATAGATGGAGTTTATAACTTTGATGAAGAGATATCCTATGAGAATTCAGAAATAGTCTTTGTAATTAAAGCTGAAGATTCCAATGGTAAAATTTATGAGCAGGAAGTTCCAGTTAATAGGGAGTGGTAGTCATTTTCACTCTGAAATGAAATGAAGAGTATCGATTTGTTTGGCTTTAATAATATGAAATGATAAGTTATTAATTCAGCAGTAGCTTTCTCGCCAATCAATATTCTACCTCTTGGGAAAGCCTTGCATGAGGCCTGCTATTATTTACTTTGTAAATAGGCTAGGGCTTCAGTTGCCAGTACTCAGGATTTAGAAGTAACAAGAACCGCTTAAAGATAATTCGAGCAGTTGCTTTACTCAAACAGTGCTCATAATAAATCTTTTTCGCTTGTTCTGTACTTCTTTAAATCCCTACTAAGGCGCCTTCATTTAATAACTCATATAACATACTTATTGATTTTTATGTAATACAAATTTTAGAAAATAAAGAAAAGTAATTGTAAGAGAAAATGACTTCGAAGTATTTTGTAAGAAGTATAGTATAAGTGAGAAAATTGTAAGAACGAAATGTTTGAGCGCAGCGAGTTTTGAAGTTCTATTTTCGAATGGTACTAAATACTTCTCAAAATGCGTAGCGTCAGTTGAACTACAATTACTTAAATTTATTTTAAACAACCTCTACAAAATCTTCAAATTTCTTTCTATGTTTTCTCGGTTTCATTTCTTTTTCTTCATTAAAATGTCCAAGGCATATAAGCATCACAACATGCTTATTATCCTCTATATTAAATTCCTTCTTAATTCCTTTAGCATCGATACCACCTACAGGATGAGAATCGACTCCGTAGTAGCTTGCACTGTACATAATAGACATAGCTAAAAGTCCTGTATTCAGTTCACCAAACTTTATCTGCTTTTCTTCTGTCTCACCGTAAAGCTTTCTATTGGCTTTTAGTATTATTTCTTTCTTATCCGTTCCTAACTTATCCTCAACTCTTTTCCAAACCGGATTATATTCTTCGTATCCAGTTCTATCACCAATCATTATTAATGTAGTAGAAGCTTTTAAAATTTTGCCTTGCTCATCAGCTAACTTATAAAGCCTTTCTTTAGCTTCTTCTGTTCTTACGGCTATAATGTTCCAAGGTTGAAGATTAAATGCTGATGGAGAGTATGTAGCTAAATTTATTATTTTTTTAATTGTATCTAAATCTACATCTTTATCTTTGTCAAAGTATTTTACTGATCTTCTATTTTCTGCTAATTTCTTAAAATCCATTTTATCACCTTCCCTATGTACTTATTATACTTATACCATTATTATATAAATATAATCAAATTATTGCACATAGGATTTTATAATATCCTTAACAATTACTTCTGAAGAGTTGTTTTGATATATAGTTTCAAGACTTTTTTTCATATGTCTAATTCTAATGCTGTTGTTTGTCAGATGAATTGTATAACTTAAAATGTCAGAAGGACTATTAGCTATAAAAGCAGCACCTTTTCTTTCGAAAAATCTTGCATTTTCCATTTCCTGACCAGAAACGGGTTTATACAAGATAAGAGGAAGTTTAACTGCAGCAGCTTCACTTAAGGTTATTCCGCCGGGTTTTGTAATCATTAAAGAGGATATTTTATAAAGTTCATGTATTGAGTCAATATATCCAAAAGTCTTTAAATTATTTAGAGATAGCTTATCAAGTTCTTTTTTTAATTCATTATTATTACCACATACTGCTACTACCTGAAGGTTATCAAATTGATTTAAACTTATACAAAGTTCTTTTAAATTTTTCATAAGACCAAAAGCACCAGCAGAAATTAATATAATTTTTTTATCCTTGTTTAAAGAATATTTTTCCAAAATATTTTTTTTGTTCAATTCTTTATAAAATTCTTCTCTTACAGGTATTCCAGAAACCACCAGCTTATCTAAAGGATAATTTAAATCTTTGATTTTATTTTTTAAATCATCTGTAGCGACATAAAGCTTGTCAACATTATTATCTAACCATAAACTGTGACAGCAGTAATCAGTGACTACATTTATGACAGGAATATCTATACTATTTTTCTTTTTAAACTCCGGAACTGAGAGAATAGGGAAAGTATTGATAATAATATCAGGTTTGAATTCTTCATAAATTACTGTGAATTTATTGTATCCGAATTTCTTATAGAGTTTCATAATTTGTTTATCTTTAAGTTTATCAATTCCATAGTAAAAAAAAGAATAAATATTACCTACATTAAATAATTTGCTGTAAACTTTATTAAACCCATCTATAAACCCAGGATAGGAAGTAGAAAACAAGTCGAAAATTTCTACATTAGCATCTTTTTTTAAAAATTCTTTCTTTAAAGATTCTGCTGCCATTTTATGACCACCGCCAAATGGTGCAGTTAATATTAATACATTTAAATTCTTTTCCATTTCTTTCAACTCCTTTACTAAACTAATAATAAATCATTTAAATTTAATCCGTGTTAATAATAAATTAAGATTTCATTAAGTAATGATTATAAATAGATAAATACACTTTTTTAAGTACTTGACTACTAAAAATTAAAGTTATATAATTAAATTGACCGGTATGGTCAGGCTCTTTAATTAGCTGTGATTTATATTAATTTAATCTATTAAAAATAGCAGAATAAAAGGATGAAATTAAAATAGAAGAACGTAAAAATGGAGGTAGTTATGAAGAAGAAATTGATTATCGCATTGGGGTTACTTACAGTGTTGGCAGTGGCAATATTTTATTTTCTAACAACAGGTAATATCGGAACAGATTACAATACAGCTGAAGTAGAAATAGGAGAAGTAGAAAAATTTGTAGAAGAATCTGGTACGGTTAGTTCTAAAAATATTAGAAGCTACTATGGAAATAGTTCCAACAAAGTAGAAAAGCTAGAAGTAGAATTAGGAGACTTCGTAGAAGAAGGACAGCTTTTAATTAAGTTTGAAGATAATATAGATATGGAAATTCAAAAAGTAGAAAAACAAATAGAAGCATTAGAAGCTTCATATAATGAAGCTTTATCAGGAGCAGATTTTGAAAGTATAAACGGTGTAAAAATAGAAATATCCAGTATAAGAAACAGTATTGACTTGGCAAAAGAAAATAAAGATAGAATAGAAGAATTATATAAAAATGAAGCCGCAACAGAAACTGAGCTAGAACAAGCAACGAATAATTTAGAACAGCTGCAAAACAATCTTGCTTTAGCACAAAACAGATATAATCAACTTGTAAAAGGACTTTCTGAAAATATGAAGACGAAGTATGAAGCAGAAATTGATGTTCTGTTACTATCTCTTGAAAGTCTTGAGAAAAACAAAGAAAACTCTATAATATATGCTGATTTTGATGGTGTAATAACAGAATTGAATACTTTTGAAGGAGATATTCCTTCGGCAGGATTTAAAATTCTTGAAATGCAGGATCCCTCAGAAAAAAGTATATTGGTTGATTTCATGGCTGAAGATGCATTAATTATTAAGCCTGATATGAAGGCGGAAGTTAATGATGAAGACTTAAATATTCGAATTGAAAACCTTAAGGTTCAAAAAATACATCCTAAGGCGTTTACTATGTTTTCGGAACTGGGAGTTGAAGAGAATCGCCAAACTGTAGAGATAAATCTTCCTCAATCCAATGAAGAGCTGCCTATTGGCCTTAAATTAGAAACGAAAGTAATGATAGAAGAATTAAGGGAAGTGCTTTTAATACCTGTAGATGCAGTGTATGAAAAAGATATGAAAAAATATGTAGAATTACTTGAAGACGGGGAACCTGTTGAAAGAGAAGTTATAACAGGAATAGAGAGCAATAATTATATCGAGATAAAAGAAGGACTTCAAGAAGGAGATAAAGTAATTATAAATTATGAGGAAAGTTAAAATTGAGACCAGTGAGGTGTTTTTTTTGGAAGATAGACTTTCGAATTTAGATAGTGAAAAGAAAATAAAAATAATAAACAGTGCCATGGAAGAGTTCAGCAAGAATTCCTATGATAAAGCTTCTACTAATAGAATTGTAGAAAATGCAGGAATATCAAAAGGATCTCTTTTCAATTACTTTCAAAGCAAAGAGAAATTATATAATTACCTGGAGATTTTTTCTATTAAAGAATTAGCAAATGAGATTAGTAAAAAAGTAAATTGGGAAGAACCGGATATACTTAAAAGAATAAAAGAAATTGCATTAATAAAACTAGAAGTCTTCAGTAAATATCCTTACCTTTTAGGATTTTTTAAAAGAATTAATGCAAACAAATCTATGGAAGAATTAAAAACGATATATGAGAAATACGTTCCTAACATATATGAAAAAGTATATTATGAAAATATAGATTTTTCTCTATTTAAAGAAGACATCCAAGTCAAAGAAGTTATGAATATTTTAATTTGGACCTTTGAGAAAATGGGAGAAAATTATATTAAAAGGATAAAATCTGGAGAAAAAGTAAATACTGAAGAAATATCCGATGAGTTAGATAGATATATGGAAGTATTAAGAAAAGGATTCTTCAAGTGAGAGGAGGCATAAGATGATAAAAGTTAAAAACCTTTACCACTCATACAGTAATGATGAAAATTATGCAGTCAATGATGTTAGTTTTGAAGTTGAAGAAGGAGAAATTTTTGGTTTTTTAGGACCCTCCGGTGCTGGGAAATCAACTACTCAAAATATACTTACAGGCCTTTTGCAGCTGCAAAAAGGAGAGGTAGAAGTAGCTGGATATGATGTTAAACATATAAAGAATAAAATGTTTAACAAAATAGGTATGTCTTTTGAACAGTCAAATGTTTACAATAAGATGTCCGGATTGGAAAACCTAGAATTTTATAGAAAGTTATTCGATGTAGAAACTAGAAATCCAATGGACTTAATTAAAATGGTGGGTTTAGATGGTAAAGAAAACATAAAAGCAGGAAAATATTCCAAAGGTATGAAACACAGATTAACCTTTGCAAGGTCCATGATAAATAATCCGGAGATATGGTTTTTAGATGAACCTACTACAGGTCTGGATCCATCAATAGCCTCGGAAATAAAAGATATAATCAAGCAGGAAAACAAAAAAGGAGTCACTATATTTTTAACAACTCACAACATGTACATTGCAGATGAATTATGCAATAGAGTTGCATTTATTGTAGATGGGAAAGTAAGACTGATAGATTCTCCAAAGGAATTAAAACTTAAATACGGGGAAAAACTTGTAGAAGTAGAATACTTTAACAAGGGTGAACTTATCAAAGAAAATTTTTCTACAGTAGTAGAAGAAGAAAAAAACAAATTAATTGAAGTAATAAAGCATAATGATATTCAAACAATGCACACCAAAGAAGCTACTCTTGAGGAAATATTTATTAAAGTAACGGGAAGGGGACTGGTGTAAATGAAACTGTGGTACAGTTTTACAAAAGAACTTATTCTTTCTTCAAAAAGCTGGTATTTTTACATTGAGTTAGGCATGGCTATAATACTTTTGATGGTTCTTTTATTTGTAGTTCCTGAGAGTTTTGACAGTAAAAGTGAGGAATATATGTATCTTGACGTACCTCAAGTTGTAAAGGATAGGTACAAAGATAATTTAGAAGATGAAGACATAGATGAAGCATATGAAATTGTAGAAGTTGAAGCTGATAAGAAAACTTTTAAAGCTGAATTTTATGAAACAGAAGAATCTAAGATTTATATACTTGATAGTATGGAGGCTTTAAATGCTTTTTCCAGTTCTGAAAGAGTTCCAACAGTTCATGTTCGTGTAAATGAAAACAATCAGATTGTTTATACCTACTATCTCCAAGGTTACGAAACTCAAAAGCTTAAAAATTTACTTCTGGTATTTCACAATAGAAAAGCTGGGAATGATATTATAGAGGATTATTCTGATAATATAACGGTTAAGTCATTGTATCAAAACATAGAACCTTTAAGCGATAGAGAAAATATTATTCCGGTATTTTTGACATTTAATGGAAGTCTCATGAGTTTATTTATTATAGCTGCTTATATATTTTTAGATAAGAGTGAAGGTATAATTAAAGCCTATGCTGTGACAGCTTCATCAGTATGGCACTATCTTTTAAGTAAAATTGGGGTTATTATAGTAACATCTATAGTTACTTCCCTAATAATTACAATTCCTATAATGGGGCTCCAACCAAACTATCCTGCAATGCTTATATTTATAATTACATCAGGTTTTTTTGCTGCATCATTGGGACTATATATTACCAGCTTTTATAAAGATATAATTCAAGCTTTTGGAGTATTATATATAGTTATAGTAATA
>JAABRS010000108.1 GCA_011390775.1 Clostridia bacterium
TTTGAGATCTTTCGTTTTGACATGTAACTACAACTCCTGTAGGTATGTGGGTAATGCGAACAGCAGAATCCGTGGTGTTTACATGCTGACCTCCAGCACCGCTAGCTCTATATGTATCAATTTTTAAGTTTGTTGGATCTATCTCAATATCCGGTATTTCTTCCAGTTCAGGAACCACATCAACGGAAGCAAAAGATGTATGTCTTCTATTAGAAGAATCAAAAGGAGAAATTCTAACAAGTCTATGGACTCCTTTTTCAGCTTTTAAATATCCATATGCATTTTCACCTTTAATCAATAAGGTCACACTCTTTACTCCTGCTTCACTACCTGATAGATAATCCAAAAATTCTACTTTATAATTTTTGTTTTCTGTCCACCTTGTATACATTCTTAGAAGCATATCAGTCCAATCTTGAGCTTCGGTTCCACCTGCACCTGCATGGATTGAAAGAATACAGTTATTTGAATCGTATTCTCCACTTAGTAGAGTTTCTAGTCTAAAATCTCCAAGTTTTTTATCCAGATCATTTATCATATTAGTTAAATCTTTAATCTGACTATTGTCCTCTTCTTCTTCCGACAATTCCAATAAAACTTCTATGTCTTCAATTTCGTTTTTTATTTCATTATACTTCTTTATTTTATTTTCTATTGAATTTGCTTTAGTAGATATGTCCCTTGCTTTTTCAGGTTCATCCCAAAAGCTTTTGTCCTGCATCTTTTTATGAAGATTTTCTTTTTCTTTTTTTAGTTTAGGCAGGTCAAAGAGAAACACCTATTTCTTGTATTTTTTTATTAAACTCTGTTATTTTTCCTTTAATATCATTTAAATCCAATTCTATCATCTCCCACAACATTTTTTATATTTTTTACCGCTACCGCATGGACACGGGTCATTTCTTCCTACCTTATCTCCTTTGACAACAGTTTTTTGTTTGATTCCTTCATTGTCTTTATTTGTTCCTGTTATCTTTGCAACACTTTGCCTTTTAATATTTTCTTTTTCCTGTATTCTAAGTAATATTTTAACTGTATCTTCTTTAATGCTTGATATTAGTGCTTCAAACATTTCAAAGCCTTCTTTTGTGTAAGCTCTAACCGGGTCTTGATTTCCCATTGCTCTAAGGTTCATTCCCTGTCTTAGCTGATCCATTGCATCTATATGATCCATCCACTTACTATCTACAGTTCTTAAAAGAACAACTCTTTCTATTTCTCTAAATCTTTCCGGTTGGAATTCTTCTTCTTTTTTTTCATAAATTTTTTCTAAAAGTTTTAAAGTCATTTCTCTTAACTTCTCTTTAGTCAATCCTTCTATATCTTCTATGTTGAATTTAACTTGAGAATTTACAAGACTACTTATAAATCTTTCTAATCCTTCTATATCCCAATTTTCAGGATATTTATCCATGGTGAAGACGTTCATGTTTTCGTCTACTATTTCTTCAATCATAGTAAATATATAGTCTCTTAAATCTTCTCCCATAAGAACCTTACGTCTTTCTGAATATATTACCTCTCTCTGTTTATTCATAACATTATCATATTGTAAAACGTGTTTTCTTATATTGAAGTTTCGACCTTCTACTCTTCCTTGTGCAGTTTCAATAGACTTTGTAAGCATGTTATGCTCAAGAGGCTCATCTTCAGGGAGACCTAAAGTATCAACTATTGTTTTTACCTTATCTCCTGCAAATAGTCTCATAAGATCATCTTCTAATGAAATATAAAATCTTGAAGTACCTGGATCACCCTGTCTACCAGCTCTACCTCTAAGCTGATTATCTATTCTTCTGGATTCGTGTCTTTCAGTTCCTATTATTGCCAGTCCTCCGGCTTCTATTACTTTTCTATTTTCGTCCTTTAAATCTTCTTTTGCCTGTTCTAATAGCTTTCTGTATATTTTTCTTGCATTTATTACATCTGGATCATCAGTGTCGTCAAATCCATCAGCCTGAGCTGCAATTTCTTCAGAAAACTTATCTTTAAGTTTTGTTTTAGCAATATGTTCTGGATTTCCTCCTAATACAATATCTGTACCTCTTCCAGCCATATTTGTTGCTATAGTAACTCCTTGGTATCTACCAGCCTGTGCTACTATTTCTGCTTCTTTTTCGTGGTTTTTAGCATTTAGCACTTCGTGTGGGACCCCTCTTTTACTGAGCAGTTTACTAAGTAGTTCTGATCTTTCAATAGAGACTGTACCAACAAGTACCGGTTGTCCTTTTTTATTTCTTTCTAATATTTCTTCTATTACAGCATTATATTTACCCACCTCATTTTTATAAATAACGTCCGGGTGGTCTTGTCTAATTACAGGTTCATTTGTAGGAATTTCTACAACATCTGTACCGTAAATTTCTCTAAACTCTTCTTCTTCTGTTTTTGCTGTTCCGGTCATTCCTGATAATTTATTGTACATTCTGAAAAAGTTTTGGTAGGTTATTGTTGCTAGAGTTTTAGATTCTCTTCTTATGTCAAGACCTTCTTTAGCCTCTATGGCTTGATGAAGTCCGTTGGAATATCTTCTACCGTGCATTAATCTTCCTGTGAATTGGTCTACTATAATTACTTCTCCATCTTTTACTATATAGTCTGAGTCTCTTTTCATTATATGTTGAGCTTTTAATGCGGCATTTATATGATGTGATAACTCCATATTTTCCTGATCAGCTAAATTTTCTATGTTGAAGTATTTTTCTGATTTTTCTACTCCTCTTTCTGTTAATGTTACGTTTTTACCCTTTTCATCAACTATAAAGTCTACAGTTTCTTCTTTATAACCTTCACCCATAATCATGTCCATTTTTCCTATTTTTTCGTCTGGGTCTTGTTTTCTACCCTTCAGGGTTTTTGCAAAGGAGTTTGCTTGAAAATATTGACTTGTGTTTTCATCCCCTTGTCCTGATATAATTAAAGGAGTTCTTGCTTCATCTATTAATATACTGTCTACCTCGTCAATAATACAGTAATTTAAATCTTTTTGTACCATATCTTCTTTTCTTATAACCATATTATCTCTAAGATAGTCAAAACCAAATTCGTTATTTGTTCCGTAGGTTATATCCAATTGATAAGCCTGTTTTCTTTCTTCTTTAGATATACCGTGAATTAGACATCCAACAGATAATCCTAAAAAGTTGTAAATTTTACCCATCCAATCTCTATCTCTTTTAGCCAGGTAATCATTTACTGTTACTACATGTACTCCTTTTCCTTCTAGAGCATTTAGATAAACCGGCAGTGTAGCTGCTAAAGTTTTACCTTCTCCTGTTTTCATCTCTGCTATTCTACCTTGATGTAAAATAACACCACCTACCAGCTGTACTCTAAAATGTTTCATACCTAAAACTCTCGTAGATGCCTCTCTTACAACAGCATATGCTTCCGGTAAAATATCATCTAAACTTTCACCATTTTTTAATCTTTCTCTAAATTCTTGCGTTTTTTCTTTTAATTCCTGATCTTCAAGTGTAGAAATCGTCTTTTCTAAGTTTTCTATTTGGTCTACAGTAGAATCTATTCTTTTTATTTCTCTTTCACTATAGGATCCGAACAATTTTTCAAAAATATTTTTCATAAAACCACCTATCTATTTAAATTATTAAGTTTAATCAATTTTATCACAAGCTATATTTTACCATTTTTAAAGGCATTTTACAAGAAAATAGGAGCTTATAAGCTCCTTCCTGCTGTATATCCTGTAGCCCATGCCCAATGAAGATTGTAACCTCCACAATCACCGTCTACATCCATTAATTCTCCTGTTATATATAAGCCTTTAATTATTTTAGATTCCATTGTAACAGAATCAATTTCCTTAGTATTAATTCCTCCTACTGTAACTTGAGCATGTTCCCAGTAATAAGGTCCTAAAACTTCAAATTTCCATTCTTTAAGAGTATTTACAATTTTATATATGTCCTTTGTTTTAAATTTCGTTCCAGGAATATTAGTATTTTCTATTTCGGATTCTTTCAACACTACATCAATAAGTCCTTTATTAATTAATCCTATAAAAGATTCTTTTATAGTTTTATATTTCATATTAATAAATCTATTCTTCAGTAGCTGAAATAATTCGTTTTTGTCGTATTTAGGGAAAATATCCAGTTTAATTACTACTTTTTTATTCTTCTCTACCATATTTATACAGTGTCTGCTTAGCTGTAAAACCGGTGGTCCTGATATTCCATAGTTGGTAAATAATATTTCTCCATAATCTTTTTTAATATCATCTCCATCAATTTCTACAGAAATTTCACCATCCACCTTTATTCCAGATATTCTTTTTAAATAGTTGCTTTCAAGCTTCAATTGAACAAGTCCGGGGAAAATTGATGTAATACTATGTCCTATTCTTTCCATTATTGGATATCCCGTACCGTCGGAAGATAACTGAGGGCTTGCCTTTCCACCAAAGGCTGCTACAACTTTATCACAGGTATATGTATCTTTAACAGTATTTATTTTAAATTTATCATTCTGTTTTAAAATACCAACTACTTCATTATCACAAATTTCTTTAACACCTAAATATTTGCATTCCATTCTTAAAACATCAAGTACGCTGGATGCCTGTAGAGAATTAGGATAAATCTTTCCAGTATCATCTACATACTCATGAATACCAAGTTCTTTGAAAAATCCCACTATTCTTTCAGGTGGAAATCTATCTATTATATTATCTATAATTGTTTTATTCTTACTGTAGTAATTATAGCTTGATATATTTATATTTGTATAATTACATCTTCCATTTCCTGTGGCTAATATTTTTTTGCCTACTCTGTCATTTTTTTCTAAAATATTTACATCAAATCCTCTTCTAGCTGCTGTGATTGCTGCTACTAGTCCGGAGGCTCCGCCGCCTATAATTATAACTTTTTCTTTATCCATAAAATCTCTCCATTAAAAAATCTGTTACCTTATAATGTAACAGATTTTAAAAATTGTCAAGTTTATGAATTTAATGATCGCTCATTCCATTTCCATGATGTGCGTGTTCTTTACATGCACTATTACCTGATGTTAAATCTCCTGAAATGTAGTCACTTATAACCTTACTAATTTCTCCCGAAGCTCCTGTTATTACGTCAATGTTGTTTTCATTAAATATAGCTATAGCATTTCCTCCCATTCCTCCGGAAATTACTAGATCTACACCTTTTTCTGATAAAAGTTTAGGAAGTAATCCCGGTTGGTGTCCAGGATTTTTTAAAAAATCTTCACCTACCACTTTATCTTCTTTTATCTCGGCTATTTTAAAACCTTCACAGTAACCGAAATGTTGCGATACTTTTTGTCCTTCTGATGCAATTGCTATTTTCCTCATAATTAATCCTCCTTATTGATTTTCTAAATTTAATTTATTTTTCAATTTATGCCAGATATCTATTATTTCTTTAGCTGCCTCAGTATCTGGATTATCTACTACTGGTTTACCTTGATTAGTTATCTGCACAACCTTTTTGTCGAAAGGTATTTTCCCAAGTATCTCTACACCCTTTTCTTTAGCTATTTCTTCTATTTCTTCCGTTTTTTCCAAGTTGTTGTCATACTTATTTATTACAATGAAACATTTATTATTAAAGTTTTTTGATGTTTGTAAAATTCTAATCAAATCATGTATGCCTGAAATAGATGGTTCAGCAACTAATAAACAAAACTCAACACCAGTCAATGATGCTATAACAGGACATCCTATTCCTGGAGATCCATCTATTATCGCCAACTCTTCATCTGTTCTATGTTTGTACATGTTTTTTCTAACTTCAGTAACTAATTTTCCTGATGCACCATTACCAATTTTTAGGTTAGCATTAGAAAAAATTTCATTGTTCAATTTTTCTATCCTAGTGGTTCCGGAAGAGTCATCTTCCAATCTAATTGCTTTTTTTCCCTGATCGTCGGTAACAGGACAAAACCTTTCACACACTCCGCAGCCTTCACAATAATTAATATTTACAACTCCATCTTTTATTGCATTAAATCTGCAAAGTTCTTCACATTTTCCACAATCTATGCATATATCATCATATTTAAAAGCTTTCTTAAGTCCAAAGTAGGGTTTTTCTTCTAAAATTTCGTTGTTTTCAAATATTAGCTTAACATTAGGAGCATCAACATCACAGTCGGCAAACATTTTATTTTTTGATAGTTTTATTAGAGATACTGCCAAAGTAGTCTTGCCTGTACCGCCTTTTCCGCTTAAGATAACCAACTGCTTCATTGTTTTACCTCCTCTTCAATTTTATCTAAAACCTTTTTAGCTATTGCTTCAATTTTAATTTTATCAAAAATATCCTTAAATATTCTTTCAAACTTTTCCCTTTCTCTAGCTACAATATGGCCATCTGAAATTAATTTTCCCATTTCTTCGTCGTAGGGAATTTTACCTAATAGTTTTATATTATTTTCTTCACAAAATTTTTCAGCAATTTCGGAATCTCCCATATCTTTATTTATAACTGCACCGTAGGGTATATCGAATATTTTTACCAGTTCATAAACAAGGTTAATGTTATGAATTCCAAACTTAGTAGGTTCTATCACTAGTAAACAGTAATCACTTCCCTTTATACTCTCCATAACCTGACATGAACTTCCAGGAGGACAATCTACTATATTATTTTTATTATAATCCATATCTTCCAGCAACTTTTCTATTATTGGAACTCCTGTTGCTTCTCCTATATTTAATTCTCCGGTTTTTATTTCAATTTCATCCGAAAAACCAAATTCTACTTTTCCTATAGTTCTGTCAA
>JAABRS010000109.1 GCA_011390775.1 Clostridia bacterium
AAATATTGTAGATAAATTTTTAGTTGGAAGTGTAGATATTTTTGATACTTATAGCCCTCCTAAAAGTAGCATTACAGTATCTGGGAAAGGTATCTTAATGGAAGTTAAATATATAGGGTATACTAAAGAAGAAATAAAATACATATATGATATTAATAAGTTCGATTATATTATTATTGAAGGAGATGGAGCAAAAATGAAATCGTTAAAAGCTCCGAGAAGTTTTGAGCCCGTAGTCCCGAAAAATACAAATATACTTTTGGGGGTTATTGGAATGGATGTATTGAACAAAAAAATTAACAAGAAAAACATATTTGGGTTAGAAGAATTTCTTGAAATAACTGATAAGATAATAAATCAAAAAATTGATAAGGAGTCTATAATTAAACTTATTGAAAATAAGAATGGATTATTTAAATTTAAGGGTAATGAGAATTATTTAATACTGAATAAAGTAAATCAAAGAAACTTAAAAATAGCAAATGAAATTAAATATGAAATTAATAATAGATGTAGTGATATTATAAAAAATACGATTTTATTGGAGGAGATACTGTGATTTCAGGAATTATACTGGCATCAGGAGAATCTAAGAGATTTGGAAAAAAAGATAAGCTCATAGCAAATATAAATGGGAAAACCATTATAGAAAATGTTTGTAGGAATGCCCTTGAATCAAATCTAGATGAAATAATATTAGTATATAATAATAAAAAACTTAATGAAATAATAGATAATAAAGAAATCAAAAAAGTTTATAATGATAAACCTTATTTAGGTATGGCTAGGTCTTTAAAGATAGGAATTAAGAAATCAGATTTAGAAACAGAGGGATATCTATTTTTATTAGGAGATCAACCATATATTGATAGTTATATAATTAATACAATTATTGATAAATTTAATAAAAATAAATCGAGCATTATTGTACCGCGATTCAGAGAAGAAAATAGCAATCCAGTTTTATTTTCGAAAAAATTTAGAGGGGAATTGTTAAAAGTGGTTGGTGATAAGGGTGGTAGAGATCTTATAATAAAACACAAAGATGATTTAGTAAAAATTGACTTTGAAAGCTATAAAAATAAAGATATAGACTATGAAAAAGATTTAAAAATACCTCCAAATAGATAGTCCGTATTTTATTTAATTAGACGGTCTAAATTGGAAGTATCATATCAAATTTGCTTTTTGATTTTTTTTATTAAATTAATTGAATATGGATTATTCATTTTCTCAGCATATTTTTCTCCTAATTCAAGATGATTTTTTGCTGAGTTTTCCTCTCCTTCTCTAGAAAGTAGAAGAGCATAATAACCTTCGGCAATGGCTCTACCCCAAATATTTTCATATTTTTCGAAGTAATCTAAAGCTTTTTTTATATAGTAAATAGACATTTCAAATTTACCAAGTTCGTAGCATACCTGACCGGCTTCAGTGTAAAAAACATCCAATCCTTTTACTATATTATTTGATTCGCATAGGGTTATAGCTTCTTGATAGTATTCTAATGCATCTTTGTATTTTTCTTTAAACTTGTTTATATTACCTAGATAATTATAACAAGCGGCAATATTTAATACATAACTATTGTTGATTTTATTTAAATTTTCAAAAATTATTATGGATTTTTTTAGATGCTGTTCTCCAATATCGTATTTTTTAGTCTTTATATGGTATAAACCTTTGAATCTATATAAGTTTCCCTTTTCTTTTAAATCTTCTTTTTCGTTTACAACCTCTTCTAAGTTTTTAATGTATTTATTCATTACAATAGTGTTATTAACCTGTATACCATAAAAAATCATTTGTTTATAGCCGTCTATACGGCTGCTTTTATCATCGATTTTTTCAGCATAGTCTATAAATTCATGAATATTTTTTAAACCTTCTTTGTAGTTTCCGTTGCTTATGTTGTACCTACCTTTGATGTATAGAAACTTCATTTTATAATTAGTATAGGATAAGGATTTTTCTTTGCATTTATTTAGTAGATTCTCAATATCATTAAAGCTTTCCTCAATATTAAATTTATCCTGAAGTATATCTTGATAATTATAAAATGAAGGATACATTTCATATTTAATACTGCTGTATAAAGCTAAATTTTTTATAATATATTCTAAGTTTTTTTCAATATTATTTGAATTTGAATAGTGATAAATTATTTTAGGATATAAATGTCTATCTCTGTTGTCTCCGTATAATTTATCTTCTAAAAATTCAGCGATTTTACTGTGTAAAACTTGCTTTTTTACTTCTGGTTGGTTTAAATAGATATATTCTCTAAATTTTGAATGGGTAAACTTATAAAAGATACTACCTTCAACTGTATATTCGTTAATAAGTTGTTTGTCTTGAAGTGTTTCTAAAGCATCGAAGACTTCAAACTGTTCTTCTTTTAATATTTTTAAAATGAAATCTAGATCTATCTGGTCGAAAAACATAGACGCTATATCTAAAATCTTCTTTTCTAAAGAAGATAGGCTATAAAGTCTGCTCTTTATTATATTTTCCATTTTATCAGAGAAATGATTTAAATCAGAGTATTCTTTTAGTAATTTCAAGGACTCTGTTATAAATAAAGGATTTCCTTCCGTTTCTTTAAATATTGTATCTATTATAATTTCATCTAACTTTATAATACTAGAATATTCTTTAATAAAACTATCTGTTTGTTCTTTTGTAAGTCGCTTAAGTTCTAAACTTTCGCCTAAGTTCCTTTTTACAGTAGGAAGTATCTTAGGTTCTAAATCTTTACTGTGGGAATTTCTAAAAGTACAGTAAAACATTATGTTATCAAGTTTAGGAAT
This sequence comes from Clostridia bacterium, assembly GCA_011390775.1. GTDB lineage: Bacteria > Bacillota > Clostridia > Tissierellales > Dethiosulfatibacteraceae > UBA8670. The sequence continues at coordinate 2,811 of JAABRS010000109.1, forward strand.
TAAAGTAGTTATAAGATTAAGACTAAAAGAGTCCATCCACTGTATATCCTCGAATAGTATAATTATTTTGTTATTTAAAGATATTTTTTCTAATATTTTCAATACAGCATCAAAGGTTACTTTGTATTTTACAGACTCAATTTTTTCGATTGAGTCAATTTTTAAGGGTTTATTATACAAGTTAAAAGAAGGGAATATATAGGTTACAACATCTTCCCAAAGAGGTGGTATTTTTATATTTTTTTCTTTTATTATACCTGAAATTTGAGAGAATATGTCATCCCAGGGTTTTAGAAAGTAGTTTTGTTCAGCCTCAAAGCATTGACTTTTAAATACTGATACTTTTTTTCTGTTAGCTAATTCTATAAATTTATCTGTAATAGTGCTTTTACCTATTCCGGCTTCCCCAGAGATAAACAGAGATTTAGTATTATCTTTAACAAAGTTATCTAAGTGAGTTTTTAAAAAATGAATTTCTTCATATCTACCGATGAAAGTTTTATCTTTTTTTTCTTCATTAGATTCGAAACTTCTGAGTTCTAGAATTTCATTAAATATTTTTTTAGTTGCAGGTTGAGGAGCCACATCCAGTTCTTTTTTTAATAAATCTGATAACTCATAGTACAAAGATAGTGCTCTATTAAAATCTCCTCTAAAAGAGTATATTTTCATTATATCTCTATAATTTTTTTCATCAAAAGGATTTTCTTTTAAGATAATATTTGCATAATATTCAATATCTTTAATGCCGGTATAGTTCATATTCTCGTATAGTTTTTCTTTTATTGCATTTATATATATTTTTTTATAATGTTCTCTTTTTTCATTAAGCCATTCTTCAAAAGCATAACAGTCTTTTACTACAAAATTTTCTAAAAAATCTCCTTTGTATAATTCTGCAGCGTTAGTTTTATCAAAAGTATCTAGATCAGAGATTATATTATAATCAGAGTTTATCATGAGGGAAGCTCTTTTAGGTGAAATAAGGATATCAAATCCAAAAGTCTTTTTTATTTTATATAGAGCATCTCTTAAATTCTTTTTAGCAGATTTTTCATCAAAATCGCACCAAAAGATTTCTGTAAGACTATTTCTTGAGGATGATTTTTTAAAATAAAGATAATAAAATAAAGCCTCCGCTTTTTTATAGGGGAAGTAAATTCTCTTTTTATCTACAAAAACTTTTGGTGAACCTAAAAAATTAATCTTTATTTCCAAATTTATCATCCTTTATTTTTAAGTATATTAATATAGTATCAATTTTATTACTTTAAGTAAACAAAATGATAAAGATAAGGGATAATTATTCCACCACCTATAAAGTTTCCAAGGGTAACAGGAAGTATATTATTAAAAAATGCTTCAAAAATAGAAATATCTGCTCCAGACAATATACCAAGGGGTATAAAAAACATATTGGCTATAGAATGTTCAAATCCTACAAATACAAAAAAAGTTACTGGCATCCATGAAGCTAAAGATTTTGCAACTAAACCGTCAGCAGAAAATGCCATCCACACTGCAAGAACAACTATAATATTACATAAAATTCCTCTAATTAGGGCCTCTAAAAAAGTAATATTTACTTTTGAAAGGGCAATAGATTTAGCGGTCAAACCTATATAGTCTCCATTGAGAGATGAAAAATTTATCATAAGAGCAATTATTAAAGCTCCTATTAAATTGCCAATGTAAACAACGGATAGACTTTTAATGTAACTTTTTCTCGTGATTTTTTTCTGTATAAGTCCTATGGTCATAAGATTGTTACCGGTAAATAGTTCAGCTCCAAGCATTACTATAAGAATTAATCCGATTGGAAAAATAGCAGCTCCTATTAATTTAGGCATATTAAGGGCAGTACTCATAACATAACCTTGTCCACCAAAAGCTATAAAAGCACCGGCAAGGATTCCTTGAATCAATTTTTGTTTTAAAGTAAGTTTTGTTTTGTGTATAGATTTATCTGATATTACATCCATGGTTTCTTCTGGATTTAATAATTGTTTATACATTTTAATCTCCTTTTACTTTTAAATTCTTAATAAATATGATAAATTATAATAGTATGGAATGCAAGACATATGAATACAAAACGTTAATTTTTTATCGAAAAAAATATAGACGTTTTATAGACGTTTATATTATAAAATAATAAAAAAATCAATGGAGGTCATGATGGGATTTAAAAGTGATATTGAAATTGCACAAGAAGCAAAAATGAAAGACATAAGAGAAGTAGCAAAGAAACTTAATCTAACAGAAGATGACGTAGAAATGTACGGTAAGTACAAAGGAAAAATTGATTACAATGTATTAAATAAAACAGAGAGCAAAGACGGGAAAATAATCTTAGTTACGGCAATAACTCCTACTCCAGCAGGAGAAGGAAAAACTACAACTACAATAGGTACAGCAGATGCATTATCTAAATTAGGAAAGAATACAATCGTAGCCTTAAGAGAGCCATCCTTAGGTCCAGTATTTGGGATTAAAGGAGGAGCAGCTGGTGGAGGATATGCTCAGGTAGTACCAATGGAAGATATAAATCTTCATTTTACAGGAGATATTCACGCTATAGGAGCTGCAAACAATTTATTGGCAGCTATGCTTGACAATCATATCAAACAAGGAAATGAGCTAGATATAGACGTTACAAACATTACCTGGAGAAGGGTATTGGATATGAATGATAGACAACTTAGAAATATAACCTGTGGACTAGGTGGAAAAGCAAACGGAGTACCAAGAGAAGACGGCTTTGACATAACAGTTGCAAGTGAGGTTATGGCAGCATTTTGCTTAGCAAAGGATATAACAGATTTAAAAAATAGAATGGCAAAAATAATTGTAGCATACGATCAGGATAAAAATCCTGTAACAGCAGGAGACCTAAATGCTCAAGGAGCAATGGCAGCATTATTAAAAGATGCTCTTAAGCCCAATTTAGTACAAACACTAGAAGGCACACCTGCATTTATTCACGGAGGACCATTTGCAAATATAGCTCACGGATGTAACTCTCTAATGGCAACAAGAATGGCTAAGCACTTTGCAGACTACGTAGTAACAGAAGCGGGATTTGGAGCTGATTTAGGAGCTGAAAAATTCTTAGATATTAAATCAAGGATGGCAGGATTTAAGCCAGATGCAGTAGTAATAGTAGCAACAGTAAGAGCCCTAAAGCACCACGGTGGGGCAGCTAAGGACAAACTAAATCAGGAAAATTTGGTAGCTTTAGAAAAAGGAATACCAAACTTACTTAAGCATGTAGAAAACATTACAAAAGAATTTGGACTGGGTGCAGTAGTAGCAATAAATAAATTCCCATTTGATACAGAAGCAGAACTAAAATTAGTGGAAGATAAATGTAAAGAATTAGGAGTAAATGTAGCCTTATCAGAAGTATGGGAAAAAGGTTCTGAGGGTGGAGTAGACCTTGCAAAGGAAGTTATAAGATTAACCGAACAAGGTAACGAAAACTTTAAATTCATATACGATGATGAAGACAGCATCAAAGAAAAGATAGAAAAAATAGCAACAAAAATATACGGAGCAGATGGAGTTGACTATACTAAGAAGGCCGATAAAGAAATAAAAAGACTTACAGAATTAGGATTTAGTAATCTACCTATATGTATGGCTAAAACTCAGGCTTCTTTATCAGATGATCCTAAAGTTATAGGAAGACCAGAAGGATTTAATATTACTGTTAGTAAAGCTACGGTATCAGCTGGTGCAGGATTTATAGTAGTATCTACCGGCGATATAATGAAGATGCCTGGATTACCTAAGGTTCCATCATCTGAATTAATAGATGTCAATGACGATGGTCTCATAACCGGATTATTCTAAATAAATCTATAAATTAATTGCAAGGGGCTAGTTTTTAGCCTCTTGTTTCTTTATAAATAAAAAATTTATAGTATAATAGAATATATGATAA
>JAABRS010000110.1 GCA_011390775.1 Clostridia bacterium
AGTCAATCCTTAAATTTACCGATTTTATCTATTTCAACCTTAGAAAGTTTAGCTTATAACCTTCCCTACACAGAAAAAATTATCAATCCAATCTTAGATGCAAGATCCAACAGGATTTATACAGGAATGTATCAGTGGCAAAATGATAAAATAATAGAAATTAAAGAAGATTCTGCAACGACAATAGAAGAACATGTAGAAAGTTTATTAAAGGATGACCTATCAAAAGAAATCATTTTTATTGGTAATGGAGTGGCAAAACATAGAGATTATATTTGCAGCAAACTTGGAGATAGATGTACCTTCGTATGCAGCTATATAAACAATCTAAAGTCATCTTCTACAGCACAAGCTGGTATTCAAAAGTTAAAAAACCATGATTTTTTAACATGGGAAAATTTTAATCCTGTTTATTTAAGGAAAACTCAAGCAGAGAGGAACAAAATTTAATTGTTTGAAATAAAAGAACTTAAAAAAGAAAAATATATAGATGTTATTTATAAACTAGAAACAAAAATTTTCACGGATCCCTGGACAAAAAAAATGATAAAAGGGGAATTTAACAATAAGCTTGCCGTAGTTCTTGGTATTATTAATAAGAAGACCAAAGAATTGGTAGGCTATTCTTTTTTATTAAATGTATATGATGAAATACACATAAACAATATTGCAGTAAAAAACAGTTATAGAAAAAAAGGTCTGGGGCAAAAGCTCTTAGATTATATAATTAATTATGGAAAAGAAAATTACTTCAGTAGAATAACCCTTGAAGTGAGAGATTCTAACAAAATCGCATTGGATTTATATTACAAAAATGGATTCATATTAATAAGTAGAAGAACAGGTTATTATTCAAATCCAAAAGAAGATGCATTAATACTTATGAAGAATTTAAAGGAGAACAGCTAACAATGAAAAATTTTGCCAATCTAATCAAGCAACCAAAAATATTTTTTGAGAATCTAAATAGAGAAAAAATATATTTTAGCCCATTTTTTATTGTAATAGCATTATATATTTTATCAACTATTATTACTAAAAACCTTTATTCGGATTACCTTATGGAAATATTAAAAACTACAGGCTCAGTACAAAATGAAGAATTGGATATCATAATCAGAAATCAAACGATAACTTCTTTTATAATCAATCCAATCCTTCCATTAATAATAATTTTTGTAAAAGGTTATCTAATAAATGGTATTTCATACTTTGATGGTTACGGTGAGCTTAAAGATTCAATTAATGTAGTTTCATTTTCATACATTATTGTAGCTTTAGGTAATTTGTTTAATAGCTTAATAAGTCTAATTAACAGAAACTATAATTTTTCAATTAGCCCAGCAATATTATTCAATTTCGAACAAAATAGTTACTTTTATAACTTTTTAAGTGGATTTACACCCTTTATCATCTACTACCAAATCCTTTTAATTATTGGAATATCTGTTTTATACAAAGTAGAAAAGAAAAGATCATCTATTTTTGTAATAGGAACTTGGATTACCTGGCTGTTGTTAACTTCAGGAATTAAATCAATTAATATTTAATTTGATAAAATATCTTTAACTAAGGCAACAAAAGTATCAATATCTTCTCTAGATATGCCGTTATGAGTAACAAGTCTGCCGGATCCATTATCTGTTGGATTAATTAAAACCCCTTGTTTATGCAATTTATTATGAAAATCAGAATCAGATATAATTTCATTATCAATATTATAAAAAATCATATTTATTTTTAAATTTTCAAAATTTACTGATACACCATCAATTTTAGATAATTCTTTACCTAAATAAGATGCATTTTCATGATCTATGTAGAGTCTTTGAGACATTTTTGTTAAAGCAACAATACCAGCTGAAGCTATCACTCCAACTTGCCTCATGCCTCCACCTAGTATCTTTCTATAGAATCTAGCTTTATCAATAAAATCTTTTTCTCCTATTAATAGTGATCCAATAGGAGCGCATAAACCTTTAGATAGACATAAATTTATACTATCAGAATACTGAGCTAAATCCCTAGTTTCAACACCTAAAGATACTGCTGCATTAATAAATCGTGCACCATCTGTGTGGACAGGAATATTTTTTGATTTAGCAAATTCGTAAATGTCTTTTGATTCCTCAATTGTTAGAACATTTCCACTTGAATGTGCATTCTCAGTACATATAAGTGTTGTTTTTGGATGATGTATGTCTTTTGATCTTACACGTTTTGAAATCTCATCAACCTTCAATACTCCATTAGATGAAGGTATTTGAGAGGTGTTTACAGAAGAAATTAAACCTGGAGCACCAGCCTCATGTTGAAAAATATGACAGCTATCTCCTAATATAATTTCGTTTCCTGGATTTGTCCAGGTAAGTATTGCCAATTGATTAGCAAAGGTACCACTGGGAACAAACAAAGATGCTTCCTTACCGAAAAATTCTGATCCTAATTCCTCTAATTTATTAACAGTAGGATCATCACCGTAAACATCATCGCCAACTTCTGACTCAAACATAGCCTTTCTCATTTCCTCTGTAGGTTTGGTTACTGTATCACTTCTTAAATCAATCATAATGTACTCCTTTAATTTATTTATTTTTCTTAATATTTATATTATAACAAATGTAAAATTAAGCTACAATACAAAGCAGGTTCTTTACAATAATTAATATCTAACTTATACTATAATAAGGTGAAAAATATGATAAATTATATAATAAAAAAATCTTTAAGTGATGATAGAATAATTCAAATCATATATATTAAAAACGACGTAATAACAGAACGCAATATAAAAGTAAAAGAAATTTATCCTGATAAGATAAAAGCCTATTGCTATTTAAGAAAAGAAATAAGATATTTTAAAAAAGAAAATATCTTGTCAGCAAAGATGATAAAAGATTGGAGATAAATATGAAGGACATATATATATTAGCTATAGAAACATCATGTGATGAAACAGCTGCAGCTGTTGTTAAAAACGGCAGAGAAGTTCTGTCAAATATAATATCCTCTCAGATAGAAATACACCAGAAATACGGAGGTGTAGTTCCTGAAATAGCATCAAGAAAACATATTGAAAATATAAATATAATTATAGATAGAGCATTAAAAGAAAGTAATAAAACCTTTGATGATATAGATGCTATTGGAGTAACCTATGGACCAGGTTTGGTGGGAGCTTTACTTGTAGGTATTAATTCAGCAAAAGGGTTGGCATTTTCATTAAAAAAACCTTTAATAGGTGTACACCATATAGAAGGTCACATTAGTGCAAATTATATCAGCCATAAAGATTTAAAACCTCCATTTATCAGTCTCATAGTGTCAGGAGGGCATACACATCTAGTAAGAGTGGAAGATTATGGAAAATATAAAATACTGGGCAGAACGAGAGATGATGCAGCAGGAGAAGCCTTTGATAAAATAGCTAGAAGTTTAGAGTTGGGTTATCCCGGTGGACCTATAATTGATGAAATATCTAAAAAGGGAAATAAAAAAGCAGTAGATTTTCCTAGAGCTTATTTAGAAGAAAATTCTTATGATTTTAGTTTTAGTGGACTTAAATCAGCTGTACTTAATTACATAAACAACAACAAACAAAAGGGTATAGAAATTTCAATACCAGATCTAGCAGCCAGCTTTCAAGAAGCAGTAGTAGAAGTACTGGTAGAAAAAACAATAAAAGCAGCTAAAGTATATAATTTTGATAAAATAGTATTAGCAGGTGGTGTAGCATCAAATACTAGGTTAAGAGAATTATTTTACGAAAGATTAGGCAGTAAGAAACTTTATTTTCCAGATAAAATATTATGTACTGACAATGCAGCCATGATTGGAAGTTCTGCATACTATAAATTTTTAAATAATGAATTTAGCGATTATAAATTAAATGCTGTTCCAAATTTAGAACTTACTTCAAATATTTAATAAATTAGTTGCATAAAAAACTTATAATTGATACAATTTTTGTATAAAGTTCTATTATGAAGTAACAAAAAAAGATAGGTAGGTGTAATTATGAGTCAAGAACTAGACAAGTTAATCAACAAAGATGACACTATCGAATTACTTAAAAGTTTAGTTAGTATTTATAGTCCTTACTTCAAAGAAGAAGAAGTTATGAAATTTGTTCATAGCTGGCTTGAAGAAAGAGATATAGATACTAAATTCTTCAAATATAAAGATGATAAGGTTACAAAATTTGAAGGATTAGATGTAATTGGAGAAATTAAAGGTTCAAAAGAAGGACCGAAAGTTTTACTAAACGGACATCTGGATACTGTTACTATTTGCGAAGGATGGGATACGGAGCCAACAGAACCCGTTATTAAAGATGGTAAATTATACGGAATTGGTTCTCTTGATATGAAATCCGGTGTAGCTGCTATGATGATTGCTATGAAAGCCTTCAAAGAAAAGCATAAAGATTTTAAAGGAAGTATATTATACTCTTTTGTATCAGACGAAGAAGGACCTTATGGTCTTGGAACTAACTTTTTAATTCATGAAAATATGATTAATGATGCAGATGTAGCAATAGTTCCTGAACCAAGTGCAGGATTCATGGAAGAAGAATTTCCATGCTTATGTTTAGGTGCAAGAGGCGGATATTCCTATAAAGTAAGATTTAAAGGAAAATCTTCCCACGCAGCAAATCCTGAAAAAGGTATTAGTGCAATAGTAGATGCCAGTAAGGTTATCCTAGAACTTAAAAAACTAGAATTAAAGACAGACGAGCACCTTGGTAAAGGTGATATTTGCATTATAGAAGTAAAAGGCGGAGGTGCAGCTTGTTCAGTAGCAGATTTAGCTGAATTTACAGTATTTAGACACATTGTAGTTGGAGAAGATAAAAACACTTTAAAAGCAGAAGTTGAAGAAGCAGTTAAAAAAGCTGATATTCAATCGGAATATGAAGTTATATTTAGAGATGCTCCTACTCCAAATAGTGATGGATTTTTACCTTATTTAGTTGATGTAAACAATGAATACACGCAAAAATTTATAGAATCTATTAAAGATGTAACTAATAAAGAACCGATAATATCCTATTTCAGCAGCATAGGTGATTTTAATTACATTGGATCAAGATTAAATATACCAACATTTGTTTTTGGACCTAGTGGAGAAAGATACCACTCTTCAAATGAATATGTTGTTTTAGACGAAGTAGTTGAAACCAGTAAAATTATTTTTAATTATTTAGAAAAATTACTTGTATAGATCTAACAACAAAAACTTAGCAATAAAGGGCTAAGTTTTTGTTTATTTATAACTTCAAGGAGACCAACTATGAAAATAATAGAATATGAGCAAATTAAAAAATCAGTTAAAAAAATTTTTTTGGACGCAAACTATAATATTGATGAAGAAGTTTTTCAAGAGTTAAAAAAATCTTATGAAAAAGAGAAAAATGAGACAGCGAAATTTGTTCTTGAAACAATAATAAAAAATGATGAAATAGCTAAAAGTGAAAAAATGCCTCTATGTCAAGACACAGGAATGGCAATATTATTTATTGAAATAGGAGAAGATGTTAAATTAGATAGAGGTTTTTTAAATGATGCAGTAAATGAAGGTGTTCGTGATGCATATAAAGAAGGTTTTTTAAGAAAATCTGTAGTTGATGATCCTCTATTTATAAGAAAAAATACCGAAGATAACACTCCTGCAGTAATTCATACAGAACTAGTAAAAGGTGATAAATTAAAAATTACAGCAGTTCCCAAAGGTTTTGGAAGTGAAAACATGAGTAAGATTAAAATGTTAAAACCTGCTGATGGAATTGAAGGAGTTAAGAAATTTATTATTAAAACAGTTGAAGAAGCCGGACCAAATCCATGTCCTCCAATAATAGTAGGTGTTGGAATTGGAGGATCATTTGAAAAAGCTGCCTTATTATCAAAGAAAGCCCTTACAAGAAGCATAAAATCGAAAAACTCCAATGAGAATTATGCTAAATTAGAAGAAGAATTATTTGAAGATATAAATAAACTAGATATAGGTCCCGGAGGTTTTGGAGGAATTACAACTTGCTTAGGAGTGAATATTGAATATTTCCCAACACATATAGCATCATTACCTGTTGCAATCAACATTTGCTGCCATGCATATCGACATAAATCAATTGAACTTTAGGAGTTTATTATGGCTGAATATAATATAGATTTACCTTTAAATAATGAAGTTATAGAAAAATTAAAAATAGGAGATAGAGTTTTTCTTACAGGTTATATGTACACAGGAAGGGATGCTGCCCATAAAAGGATGATTGAGTTAATCAACAAAGAAGAAAAACTACCTATAAGCTTAGAAAATGAAACCATATACTATGTAGGTCCAGCTCCGGCTAAAAAAGGTCAAATAATAGGTTCTGCCGGCCCTACGACTAGTTACAGAATGGATCCTTATACTACATCTTTGATGGAAAAAGGTCTAAAAGGAATGATAGGAAAAGGCAGAAGGTCAGAAGAAGTTATTGAAAGCATAAAAAAACACAAAGGTATATATTTCGCAGCAGTTGGGGGAGCAGCAGCCTACATCTCGAAATGCATAAAAAAAAGAGAATTGATAGCTTATGAGGACTTAGGAACGGAAGCAATTTTAAGAATATACGTTGAAAAATTTCCGGTAATTGTTGCAGTAGATAGTAGTGGAAATAATATATATAAATAAAAAATAGAAGCAGGTTTGAATCTGCTTCTATTTTTTAGTCTAAAT
>JAABRS010000011.1 GCA_011390775.1 Clostridia bacterium
CTATCGATCTGATGTATTTCTCTCTTAGATTCAGTTTGATAGACATTATGTTTTCGAATTCTGAAATTCCTATAATTCTTGATGATTGTTTTACACAATACGATGATGAAAGATTAAAAAATGCTTTAGAGATAATTGCGAAAATTAAGGAACAGTATCAAATACTTCTATTCACATGTCATAATAGAGAAGAAAATATTTTAGAAGAATTAGATAAGGAAGTTAATCTTATAAAACTATAATCAGGGAGTAATTATGAAAATTTATGCAATATCAGATTTGCATTTGGACTTTGAAAAAAAGAAACCTATGGATATATTTGGAAAATCTTGGGAAAACCATGAAGAAAAGATATTTGATAACTGGCAAAAAATAATAAACGAAGATGATATAGTATTGATGCCTGGGGATATATCTTGGGCAATTAATCTAGATAAAGGTATAAAAGATTTAGAAAGAATTGATGAGTTAAATGGTAAAAAAATTATAACTAAGGGAAATCACGACTACTGGTGGTCTACAAATTCAAAACTAAAAAAACTTAATTTAGATAGCATCGTATTTTTACAAAACAACAGTTTTAAATATAAAAATATACAGGTGTTTGGAACCAGAGGTTGGATTGATAAATCCAGTGACGAATTTGATGAAAAAGATCTTAAAATATTTGAAAGAGAAATAAATAGGTTGGAATTATCATTGGAATCCGGAACTGATTTAGAAAAGAGCTATAATATAGCTCTTTTACACTACCCACCTTTTGATACAAAAGGAAACCCCAATGAATTTGTAGATGTTTTGGAAGAACACAATGTAAAAACATGTGTTTACGGTCATCTCCACAGCGAAGAAGGACATAGATATATTGTAGAAGGAAATATTTCAAAGGTAAATTTCATTTGTTCTTCTGCTGATTATATTGATTTTTCCCCGGTGGAAATATTGGAGTGTTGTTAGATGAAAGAAATAGAAGTAAAAGTATTAAATATAGATAAAGATAAAATAGAGTCCAAATTGAAACAAATTGGATGTGAACTGATTAAAGATGAATATCAGTATAATTATATATTTGACACCGAGGAAAGACGTTTAAAAAAGAAGTACAATGGATATTTAAGGATAAGAAAAACTGTAAATAAAGATAAGACGGAAAAGATAGAGTTAACATTAAAAAGAAACATTGCCAACACTAAATTCAGAAAAAACATAGAAAACAATCTTAACATAGATAATGTAGAAGAAGGGACTAATATACTAGAAGCATTAGGATATAAACTGATGCATATTGGAAAAAAACATAGAATATCCTATAAACATAAGGATATACTCTTTGAAATTGATACTTGGGATAAAGAAACTTATCCTTATACATATTTAGAAATCGAAGTCATCAGAGAAGAAGATTTGGAAAGGGCTATTGAACTTTTGGAAATAGATAAAAAAAATATTACAAAAAAATCAATAGAAGAACTTAGAGAAGAAATTAATTAAAAAAACAGATTGAAAATAATCAATCTTTACAAAAACTATATATTTGGAGGATATAATGGATAAAGAAAGAAATGTTTTCGACATTTTACAGGAAAGAGGTTATATAGAACAGGTAACTCACGAAGATGAAGTAAAAGAATTATTAGACAAAGAAAAGATAACTTTTTACATAGGATTCGATCCTACTGCAGATAGTTTACATATTGGACACTACATTCAAATAATGGTTATGGCGCATATGCAGAGGCAGGGACATAGACCTATCGCAATAATTGGAGACGGTACCACAATGGTAGGAGACCCAAGTGATAGAACGGGAATGAGACAGATAATGTCCAAAAAAACTATAGGTGAAAATGCAGAAAAATTCAAAAAAATATTTGAAAAATTCTTAAACTTTAAGGATGGTAAGGCTCTTATGGTACATAATGGAGACTGGCTTTTGAATTTAAATTATGTTGAATTTTTAAGAGATGTAGGAGTACATTTTTCCGTGAATAGAATGCTGACAGCAGAATGTTATAAAAATAGAATGGAAAAAGGTCTTACCTTTTTAGAATTCAACTATATGATAATGCAGGCTTATGATTTTTACAGACTTCATAAGGACTACGATTGTAAAATGCAGTTTGGTGGAAACGATCAGTGGTCGAATATAATTGCCGGGGTAGAGCTTATTAGAAGAAAAGATAACGAAAGTGCTTACGGTATGACTTTTTCTCTGCTTACCAACAGCGAAGGTAAGAAAATGGGTAAAACAGAAAAAGGTGCTTTGTGGTTGGACCCTGAAAAAACATCACCATATGAATTTTATCAGTACTGGAGAAATATAGATGATGCAGACGTAAAGAAGTGTTTATCATTATTAACCTTCCTGCCTATGGATGAAGTTGAAAGATTAAGTTCTCTAGAAGGAGCTGAAATAAACAAGGCTAAGGAAAAATTAGCACATGAAGTAACTATGATGATTCATGGAGAAAATGAAGCTGAGAAAGCTGATGAAACCTCTAAGGCTCTATTTAAAAAAGGAACTGATGATGAAAACATGCCTCATACAATTATTGAAGAAAAATATCTAAAAGAAGAAAAAACTGTTTTAGATCTTTTGAAAACAGCAGGATTAACAAAATCCAACGGAGAAGGAAGAAGGTTGGTTAAACAGGGTGGCATAAGCATTAATGAAGAAAAAGTTGAAGATATATTTTTACCTGTCACAAAAGAATTATTTATAGATGGAAAACTTACAATTAAAAAAGGAAAGAAAACATTCCATCAAATAAGATTAGATTAAGAAGGGGTATAATGTCTAGAATAAAATTAGCTGCAGTTGCTGCAGCAGGAATTGAAGCAGTAGTTAAAAGAGAATTACAAGATTTAGGATATGAAACTCAGGTAGACAACGGATGGGTGTACTTTGATTGTGAGATTAAGGATATTCCTATAGTTAATATAAACTTAAGATCATCAGATAGAATAATGCTGGTGCTGGGTCAATTTAATGCATATACTTTCGAAGAATTATTCGGCAAAACCTACAATTTGCCTTGGGAAAAATGGATTACAAAAAAAGGAAAATTTACGGTAAAAGGACGAAGTATAAAATCGAAACTATATAGTGTGCCGGACTGTCAATCCATAGTAAAAAAAGCTGTAGTTGAAAAATTAAAAGATAAGTATCATGTAGATTGGTTTGAAGAAGAGGGTGCGGAATTTACCATACAGCTTATAATAAGAAAAGACGAAGTAACCTTAGCTATTGATACTACAGGATCAAGAGAGGGTCTCTTTAAAAGAGGTTATAGGGAAAAATCAGTAGAGAGTCCTATAAAAGAAACTATGGCTGCAGCCTTAATACAATTAAGCTTCTGGAGAGATGACCGACTTTTAATGGATCCTATGTGCGGGTCGGGAACTATACCTATAGAAGGAGCGCTAATAGGTATAAACAAAGCCCCTGGACTTGATAGAAATTTTGAAAGCGAAAAATGGCCAGCTGTACTTGAAGAATACTGGGATGAAGCAAGAGAAGAGGCAGCAAAAAAAATAGAACCAGATAAAAAATTAAAAATCATAGCTTCAGATATTGATCCAAAAGCTGTAAAAATAGCAAGAGAAAACGCAAAAAAAGCCGGAGTAGAGAAGTACATTGACTTTAAAGTTATGGATGTAAAAGATGTTCAATTACCAGAAGAGTACGGTATTTTAATAACTAATCCTCCCTACGGAGAAAGAATTGGTGAAGATGAAGAGGTTGTAGAAATACTTAAAACTATAGGTGAAATATTTGGCAATGATGATACCTGGTCTAACTACATTATCACTCCGGAAAGAAACTTTGAAGATTTATATGGAAAAAAATCAAACAGAAAAAGAAAATTATATAATGGCAATATACGTGTAGATTACTATCAATACTACGGAAAGAAGAAGAGGTAACTTCTCTTCTTTTTTACATTTTTTGAAAATGATTTTATTAGTTTCTTAAAAATTACATTCAATTGTGATATAATTATTTTGTATAAAGCTAAAGAACAAAGTCAGCAAATTAAAAGGGGTTCGTTATGATAAATATAGAAAAAGAAAATATTAAAATTAGTGACATGCAAATATCCATACTTGACAGTATGATAGATGGAGTAAGACTTATAGATAGAGATAACAATATAATTCACGTCAACGAATCAATGAAAAAAAACATCGGTAAAAACACGGTTGGAATGAAGTGCTACCAAGGAATAGGTCAAAAGAGAAAGTGTGATTTATGTGTTTCTGAAAAAACCATAGCAACAGGAAAGATTTATAGAAAAGAAGAAATTGTTAAAGATAAAATATTTGACGTAGTAAGTTCACCCGTTTATAGTGGAGATGGTGAAATTGTAGCTGTTGTTGAAGTTTTCAGAGATACAACAAAAGAAAAAGAATTAGAGAGATCCATTATAGAAAAAAATAAGAAAATGACGGCAGACCTTGAATTTGCAGTGAGAATGCAGGAAAACATGCTTCCAAGCAAAGGAATATATGGGAATTTAAAAATAGATTATGAATACAAGCCGTCTGAAATGTTAAGTGGAGATATATTTGATGTATATACAATAGACAAGGATAATATAGGAATATATATGTGCGATGTTGTCGGCCACGGAGTTGCAGCTTCTATGATAAGTATGTACGTAAAGCAAACCATGAAAGCTGTAAGTAAAAGAATACTAGATATAAATAAAATACTTCAAGAATTACATAGAACTTTCATAGCATTAAATTTCGACGATGATAAGTATTTTTCTATATTCGCTTGTATATTTAATAAAAAAACAAAAACACTAAAATACTTAAATGCAGGACATAACTGCTTACCTTTTTTTAAAAGGGATAATAAAGTAGAGATGTTGGAAGCTAAAGGCTATCCAATATGCAATATATTTGATACTGTTGATTACGAAGTATTTGAACTCAATCTAAAGGGAAGAGATAAAATTATTTTTTATACCGACGGTATAGTAGAAACGAAAAGTTACTTAGACGAGGAATTCGGAATTGATAGACTTAAGAAAATAATAGAAAAATCTGATAATATACCTGGAAAAGTTTTACAAGAGATGGAAGATTTTAAAGGAAAACAAAAAGATGATATAGCTATCTTAGAAATTGAGATTTTGTAACATAATATCAGATTGAAATACTTATTTATAGATGATATAATAATTTAGCTTATTCGAATTACTCGAGGTGATAAAATGAAACACTTTATAAAAGTCTTTGTAATAGCAGTAGTATGCTTTAGTTTAATGATAGGAGCAGCAGTATACACATATGTTAAATTCTTTAATCCATCTGAAGAAAACTATACTGATCTAGAGGATCCTCTTTGGGAAGAAAATATAAATGATGAGGAGGAATCTGAAGAAGAACTATCTGATCTAGAAAAAGCAATAGAAGAAAGTAAAAGAATTAATATACTATTAGTTGGACTTGAAGAAAGAAGATCTGACACTATAATGCTGGCAAGTTTTGATAGAAAATCAGGTGATCTTGACATAATATCTATACCTAGAGACACATATTTTTTTAGATCAGGATATGAAAATCCTGGTGATAAAAAAATAAATGCTATATACTCAAGTGTTGGTGTAAAAGGTTTAATGAAAGCAGTAGAAAATATTCTTGATATTCCCGTGCACAATTATATAACAGTTGATTATGAAGCAGTAGAAAAGGTTGTAGATATATTAGGTGGGGTAGAAGTAGATGTACCATTCCATATGGAATATGAAGATCCATATGATAATCCTCCACTAAAAATAGACATACCAGCAGGAAACCAGGTACTTGATGGAGAACATGCATTACAGTATTTAAGATTTAGACACAATAACGACATGACTGCAGGATATAAAGACGGAGATATAGGTAGAATAAAAGCACAGCAGGAATTTATAAAAAGCGCAATAAAAAAATCACTATCTTTTAAACTTCCCGTTGTAGCAAAAGAAACATATAATCATATAAAAACAGATATGTCTTTGGCTGATGTTCTCTTGCTTGCTTCCGATGCAGTTAATTTTAGTACCGACAAGTTAGATACTGAAATTTTACCTGGCAGAGCTAAAATAATGGAAAATCTTTCTTTTTATCTTCACGATCCATCACAAGTAGAAGATTATGTCAGGAAACTTTACGGACTAGAATAGATAAAGGGTCTTAAAATGACCCTTTTAGTATGGGTGATAATATATGATAACTGTATGTGAGATAGAAATATTTATATATGAAGCAAACTGCTTAAAAGATAAAAGGCGAATTTTAAAAAGTATAATTGAAAAATTAAAATCTAAGTACAACATAACAATAGCCGAGACAGACTATAATGAAAAATGGAACAGAAGTCTGCTAACTTTTGCCGCTGTATCAAACAGCGGGAATTTTTCTGACAAAATAATCAACCAGGTGTTGAGAAAAATAGAAAATGATAATAGAATAGAAGTAATAAAAAGGGAAATATACAGATACTAGATAGGATGATAAAATGAATAAAAAAATTGACAAAGTAATAAAAGGTCTTAGAGAACATTATCCTGTTGTTAAAACCGGTCTAGAATATGATTCTCCCCTGCAGTTATTGATTTCAACTCTTTTAAGTGCTCAAAGCACAGATAAAAGTGTAAATAAGGTAACAAAAAATTTATACAAGGAGTATCCGGATCTAGAATCATTACTAAAACTGAGCAGAGAAGAAATTCAAGAAAACATTAGAGAAATAGGAATTTATAAAAATAAATCGAAAAACATCTATAGATTACTTAGAATATTAGAAGAAGAATTTGCAGGGAAGGTACCGGAAAACATGAAAGACCTTATGAAACTTCCAGGAGTAGGAAGAAAAACCGCCAGTGTTGTACTGGCTGTTGCTTTTGAAAAACCTGCTTTTCCAGTAGACACACATGTTTATAGGATATGTAGAAGAATAGGATTTACAAAAAGTAAAACCGCAGATAAAGTTTCCGACGATATGATGAAAATTATACCTAAAGAAGAATGGATTGAAGTTCACCATTTATTAATAAACCACGGAAGAAATATATGCAAGGCTAGAAATCCAGAATGCTGCAAGTGTAATATTGAAAAATGTTGTGATAAAGTAGGAGTAAAATGAATTTATACAAACAAATAATAAATACTTCATTAGGCTATTTAACACTCATATATTCAAAAGATTATTTATATCAACTGTCTTTTGGAGAAAATTATAAATTGAATAAATACATAGAAAGTGAATTAAATTCTATAAAAAAAGATAATGGCAGTAATATATATATTAAAGAAGTATTAGAATATTTAAATGGAAGTCGAAAGTACTTTGATATTCCTATTAAATTGATAGGAAGCAGTTTTTCTAAGAAAGTTTGGGAAGAATTGATAAAAGTAGAATACGGTCAGTTAAAAACTTATAAAGATATTGCATTAAAAGTTGGTGGCGAGAGATATTCCAGAGCAGTTGGCATGGCCAATGGGAAGAATCCAATACCAATTATAGTTCCCTGTCATAGAATTATTAAAAGTGATGGTAGTTTAGGCGGTTATTCTTCAGGGCTTGATATTAAGAAAGAATTACTAAAAATTGAAAAAATACAAATATAAAAATAAGTTAATAAACTTTATATTTAAAATCTAAGTGTTATAATTATATGGAAGGATTAAAATGAGTATAAATATTGTTTTATATCAACCGGATATACCTCAAAATACTGGAAATATTGCAAGAACCTGTGCAGCAACAAATACAAAGCTTATACTAATAAGGCCCTTAGGATTTTCTGTAAGAGATAAATATTTGAAAAGAGCAGGACTAGATTACTGGGATAAGTTGGATATTCAATATTATGATGATATATATAATCTTATAGAAGAAAAGGGAAGTGATAAATTTTATTTTTCTACTACTAAAGCAGAAAAGTATTACAGCGACTTTGAATATCCCGAGGATTGCTACATAGTATTTGGAAAAGAAACTGCAGGACTCCCGGAAAAGATACACCAGCAATATAAGAATCAGAGAATAAAGATACCTATGATTAAAAACAAAGAAGCAAGATCTCTTAACTTAGCAAATTCAGTAAACATAGTATTATATGAAGTTTTAAGACAAAAAAACTTCCCGAATTTATATTAGAATTAATATTAAAAATTATGGAGGATATTAATGGAAATCGCAATTGGCGTTATTGGAGGACTTAGTTTATTTATTTTTGGAATGAACTATATGGGAATTGCCCTACAAAAAACAGCAGGATCTAAATTAAAGCAGATTCTTGCAGCCCTTACAAACAAAAGAATCATGGGAGTATTTGTAGGTGCTGTAGTAACCATGATAGTTCAAAGCAGTTCTGCAACTACAGTTATGACGGTAGGTTTTGTAAATGCAGGGCTAATGAATTTGAATCAAGCCATTGGTGTAATAATGGGTGCCAATATAGGTACAACTGTTACAGCTCAGTTGGTAGCATTTAAACTCACTGAGGCAGCTCCCTTAATAATAGGAGCAGGAATGGCACTTTATTTAATTAGCAAAAAAAAGAAGAGAAAAGATTTAGCTGAAATTTTTATAGGATTTGGCATACTATTTTTAGGTATGGCTTTGATGAAGGAAGCGATAGAGCCCTTAGAAGAATCCCAAATTTTTATAGATATTATATCCAACTTCAAGAATCCTTTAATCGGAATACTAGCAGGATTTGGAATCACGGCGCTTCTGCAAAGCAGTAGTGCAACGACAGGTTTACTTCTTGCCGTAGCTGGAAGTGGATTAATAACAGTAGAAATGGCTTTTCCTATAGTTTTCGGACAAAATATTGGTACATGTGTAACAGCAATGATTTCAAGTATAGGAGCTAATAAAACAGCAAGAAGAGCAGCAGTAATGCATTTATTATTTAATCTTATAGGAACAGCAATATTCTTGGTTCTTTTAAGAAAGCCTGTAGAAACTCTGGTTTTCATGATAACACCAACAGGAATTGAAAGACAGATAGCAAATGCCCATACTCTGTTTAATATAATAAATGTTGCTATAATGTACCCATTTGCCAATCAGATAGTTAAAGCTTCAAAGAAAATCATAAGAGGGGAAGATTTGCCAAAGGTTGGGCAGCTTAAATATATTGACAACAGACTAATCGCTACTCCATCAATAGCTTTAACACAGGCATCTAAAGAAGTTTTAAGTATGGGTAAATTGGTAGAAAAACAGTTTGTAACGGCTCAGGATGCACTAATCAATGGAGATGAGTCATTAGCTTTAGAAGTATTTGATATTGAAAAGAGAGTCAATGATCTAAATAGAGGAATATTAGAATTTTTAGTGAAGGTGAACAAAGCTTCTCTTACAAATGCAGAAAAAGACATAGTATCAACAATTATGAATGTTATTAACGACATAGAAAGAGTAGGAGACCATGCAGATAATATAGGAGAACTAGCTATATATAATGTAGAGAATGAAGTTACTTTTTCTGAAAAAGCTAAAAATGAGTTAAAAGAAATGTTTGATTTAGCCCACGACATGTATAAAACATCACTTTTATCATTTAAAACAGCAAATTATGAAATCGGTCTTGAAGTATTAAAGAAAGAAAGCACCTTAAATAAAATGGAAAAAGAACATAGAAGCAATCATATTGATAGGTTAAATGATAATATTTGCTTACCTCAATCAGGAATAATTTTCTTGGATTGCATAAGCAACTTGGAAAGAGTAGGAGATCATTCTACTAATATCGCTCAACTTATTATAAATGTGGTAAATAAAATGAACTATTCAGATTTAGAAGAACTAAGAGAAAGTGAGGAATAAAATTATGGAAGTATATGATGTAGCAATTATTGGATCGGGTCCGGCAGGGCTAACAGCTGGAATATATGCCGGAAGAGCAAGACTAAAAACATTAATAATCGAAAAACAACAGGCCGGAGGTCAGATAGTTCAAACAGAAGAGGTGGAAAACTATCCGGGAGCTTTAGAAGGTGATACTGGAACGGCTATAGTAAATAGAATGGTAGAACAGACAAAAAAATTCGGCGTAGAAAAATTATCTACTGAAATCGTGGACGTTGAACTTGAAGGTGATTTAAAAGTATTAAAAGCAAAAGATGGAGAATATAAAGCAAAGTCAGTTATAATTGCAACAGGAGCAGAACCAAGATTTATAGGATGTCCTGGAGAAAAAGAATTTATTGGTAAAGGTGTATCCTACTGTGCAACTTGCGATGGAGCATTTTTCGAAGATTTAGAAATATACGTAATTGGTGGCGGAGACACTGCTGTAGAAGAAGCTATATTCTTAACCAAATTCGCTCGAAAAGTATATGTTGTACATAGAAGAGATGAACTTAGGGCAGCAAAGTCAATTCAAGAAAAAGCTTTTAAAAATGACAAAATAGAATTCATATGGGATTCAACAGTTGAAGAAATAAAAGGTGACGGACTTGTCAATGGCATAGTACTTAAAAATAAAAAAACCGGAGAAATTCAAGACATTAAAGCTGAAGATAGTATGATGGGTGTGTTTATATTTGTTGGATACAAACCTATTACGAAACTATTTGAAGGTAAAGTAGACATGGAAAGAGGATATATTAAGACGGATGAAGATATGAAAACAAGCATACCTGGAGTTTTTGCAGCTGGTGATGTTAGAGTTAAAAATTTAAGACAGGTTGTAACAGCAACAGCAGATGGTGCTATTGCAGCTGTACATGCTGAAAAATATCTAGAAGGTATAGAATAAAAGAAGGCTTAGCCTTCTTTTTATTTTGAAAATACAAATAGAAAAATAACTATTATTGAAAATAAAGTTCATTTATTATATAATAAAAATATCTCCGAGCTAATAATCCGCACAAGGATTTTTAGCCGACGGGTATCGTTGGAAACGACGGTGCCTCCCATTGTGGAAAGGGGCTTAACGGCTGTCCTTTTGGATAGCTTTTTTTCTTTTAGTTTGGAGAAATAAATATTAAAAGGAGAAAATCATGAAACACCTAAAAAAAGCGATATCATTAATAATGATAGTTATGCTTTTGTTAGTAGTAGGATGTGCTATGGAACCGGTTGGACCGGAAGAATCATCAGAGGAAGAATCAGTTGAAGAATCTGAAGAACAAATAGGTGGAGAGTTAATATTGGCAACCACAACAAGTACTGAAAACAGCGGTCTACTAGATTACATTTTACCTGACTTTGAAGAAAAAACTGGAGTAGATGTAAAGGTAGTAGCTGTAGGTACGGGAGCAGCTCTTCAAAAAGGAATAGATGGTGAAGCTGATGTACTTCTAGTACATGCTATAGAGAGAGAAGAAGCTTTTGTAGCTGAAGGACACGGTCCAGCAAGATACGACGTTATGTACAACGACTTTGTAATAATTGGACCAGAATCAGATCCTGCAGAAGTAGAAGGATTAAAGGTTGTTGAAGCACTGACTAAAATAAGTGAAGCTGAAGCTATCTTCGTCTCAAGAGGAGATGACTCGGGAACGCATACAAAAGAAAAATCCCTTTGGGAATCAGCAAAAATAACACCAGAAGAAGATTGGTATGTGTCCGTAGGAAAAGGTATGGGAGATACTATTACTATGGCTGAAGAACTTCAAGGATATACTATGAGTGATAGAGCAACATATCTTTCAATGAAAGAAAATCTTGAATCTGTAGTATTAGTTGAAGGTGATGAAATACTTTTTAATCAATACGGGGTTATGCAGGTAGATCCAGGTAAAAACGATCAAATTAATTCAGCAGGGGCAGAAGCCTTTGTGAATTGGATAATTTCTGAAAAAGCACAAGAACTAATAGGTACCTATAAGGCATACGGAGAAGTACTTTTCAATCCCAATGCTAAATAAAGAGATTTTAAATACTTAAATATAGGGAGAGATAATGGATTATATAATTGAAGGAGTAAAAGGAGCATTTAAATTAATACTATCCTTAGATAAGGAAATATACAGTATTGTATTACTGTCTATTTATGTTTCCTTTGCATCTACTGTTATCTCTTCTCTTATTGGAGTACCCCTGGGACTTGTTACGGGAATAAAAGAATTTAGAGGGAAAAGATTATTATCTAAAATCTATTATACCTTTATGGGGTTACCTCCCGTTGTAGTAGGACTCGTTACAGTCCTTATAATATCAAGAAGCGGTCCCTTAGGGACTGTAGGACTTATATATACTCCAACAGCTATGATAATAGCTCAATCCCTACTTGTTACTCCAATTATTACAGGAATCATTTTTACCAACTCTAAAGATACAGGTTTGGAAATTATTAATATATGTAAAACTCTGGGAGCAAACAAAAAACATACTTTCTTTAAATTAATCAAAGAGCTAAAACCGCTGATTTTAGTAGCTACGGTTACTGGTTTTGGTAGAGCAATATCTGAAGTAGGAGCTGTAATGATTGTAGGAGGGAATATAAAAGGACATACTAGAGTAATGACTACATTTATAGCTATGAGCAACAGTATGGGAAACTACGATACTTCAATAGCCATGGGTATAATCCTCCTTATCATTTCATTTTCAGCAAATTCATTTCTGTACAACCGAACTATGGGAGATTCTAATGGATATAAGATTAAGAAATATTAAAAAAACATATAACAGCAAAACAGTACTACAAATCGATAGTCTTAAGATTAAAAAAGGAAAAATAACAGGGATACTTGGCCCTAATGGTTCTGGTAAAACTACAATGATGAAAATTATTGGAGATCTAATAAAACCAGATACCGGAAGAGTAGAATACGATGGTAAAGGATTTGAATCAGCGTCGGATAGATTGACATATGTTAGCCATAATTCTTATCTTTTTAATGACAGTGTATTTGGAAATATAGCGGCACCACTAAAGTTTAGAGATATGAAGAAAGAATATATTGAAAAAAGAGTAGAAGAACTTATTGATAATTTTCAAATAAGATATTTGAAATATGAAAATGCCTTGACTTTATCAGGGGGGGAAAAACAAAAAGTAGCTCTTGCACGAGCATTAAGTTTTAAACCGGAGGTATTACTTATTGACGAACCTACTTCAAATATTGATCCTAATTTCATAAAACTGATAGAAAGTGCTTTGAAGAGAATAAATAATGACTTAAAAACTACAATAGTAATAGTAACTCACAATACAGCTCAATCATTAAGACTTTGCGAAGAGATAATTTTTATGAGAGATGGTAATGTAATACAACAGACATTAACGAAAAATATAGTTAATTCTAATGATGAATTTATAAAAGAATTTATAGAATTGAATTAAAAGTAAAAATATTAAATTAATTTATAAAATAGTTAAATTAAAGAAAGGCAAGGGTTTTAGTAATACACCTTGCTTATTTTTATGGAATCCTTTAATTAATATTGTAAAAACCACTTATAAATGATAAAATTGGTATGAATCTTGAATAGAAGTAGGAGGGATAGCTTGAAAGTAGGATTTGAACTAAACATGCAGCAGACCCAAAAGTTAATAATGACACCAGAATTGAGACAAGCTATACAAGTATTGCAGTATAATAATTTAGAATTAAGAGAATACATAACTAAGCAAATGGAGACGAACCCCTTTTTAGAAGTGGCTGAAAAGAAAAAAGAAGAAAAAAAAGAAGAAAATTCAAAAGAAGACGACATTGACTGGCAGGAAGTAGTAGAAAAATACGACGATATAAGCTACAAGTCATATTCAAAAGTTACAGAACAAAAACAAACTTTTGAAAGCTATACATCCAAGAAAATGTCTTTAAAAACTCATCTTTTAAATCAGTTGGGGCTAACGTTTTCAAAAGACTGGGAAAAACAAATCGGTGAGCACATAATAGAATCTTTAGATAAAAAAGGATATTTAATAATATCAGTAGAGGATATTTCTAAAGAATTAGGATACACTGTTGAAAAAGTAGAAGAAGTATTAAAAACAATTCAAAATTTTGACCCAGTTGGTATAGCATCAAGAGATTTAAAAGAATGTTTAAAGATCCAACTGAAAGACAAAGGTATAAATGACAAAAAAGTATATTCTTTAATAGACGATCATATAGATAATCTGGCATGCAACAGATTACAAGATATATCAAAAGATTTAGAAATTGATATACCAAGAGTACAGGAAATTTGCGATGTGATAAGAATGCTTGAACCAAAACCATCCAGGGGTTTTGTTTTAGAAACTGATAACATTAGATTTATTACTCCAGATGTTACAATAAAGAAGGTAGATGGAGAATATATAATTTTAGTAAATGATTCTAATGTACCATCTCTAAACATTAACAGTTACTATAAAAAAATGTTAAGTCAAGTAAAAGATAAAGATACAAGTAAATTTTTAAGTGATAAATTTAACTCTTCAATGTGGTTGATAAAAAGTATTGAACAGAGAAGACAAACTATGTACAATGTAACTGAGTCAATTTTGAAATTTCAAAGAGATTTTTTTGACAAAGGGACAAAGTATTTGAAACCTTTGGTATTAAAAGATGTATCAGAAGATATAGAAGTTCATGAATCGACTGTAAGTAGAGCTACCAATGGGAAGTATGTACAGACCCCGAGAGGTTTGTTCGAATTAAAGTACTTTTTTACCAGTGGAGTTCAAAAAGGTGACGAAGGAGTATCATCAACCAGTATTAAGAGTACCATCAAAGATTTAATTGAAAGCGAGAATAGGAAAAAACCTTTAAGCGATCAAAAAATTGCTGATAAACTAAAAGAAAAAAATATTAAGATATCCAGAAGAACAGTTGCAAAATATAGAGATGAAATAGGAATACCATCATCATCTATAAGAAGAAGATATTAATCAAATAAACAGCTCATATGAGCTGTTTGTTTTTTGAAATCAGGCTTGATATATTTAATAAAAGATTGTATAATACAAACAAGGGACAAAAAACATGCATATAGGACAAAATAAGACCAAAGGAGTTTAATATGAAAGAAAAGAAAATTCTTAATTTACTGAATATTGTGGCTCCTGAAGTAAAAGAAATTATGCTTAAAAGATACAACCTACTTAAAATAATTAAGGACTATCAACCCATAGGGCGAAGAATACTTGCTCATGAAATTGGAGAAACAGAAAGGAAAATCAGGTCGGAGATAGATGATTTGAGAAAATTGGAGTTGATAATTGTAGAGTCCAACGGTATGTTTATATCTAAAAAAGGTGAAAATTTAATAGAAGACTTGGAAGAATTATCTTACAAAATTAAGGGACTAAAAGATATTGAATCAAACCTTAAAGAAAAATTAGGTATAAAAGATGTATTTATAGTTGAAGGAGATTCTTCAAATAACGCCATGGTTTTCAAGGATTTAGGAAAAAAAACCGCTAAGGTAGTAGAAGATTTAATTAAACAAGATATGAGAATAGCCATAATGGGAGGAACTACTATGGCTGTGGTAGCAGATCAGATGGAAAAAAAGAAGTATCCTGATAATTTATTGGTGCTTCCTGGAAGAGGTGGTTTAGGGGAGAGTATGGATATACAATCGAATTCTATAGCTTCAAAACTAGCAAAAAAATTAGGAGCAAAATATAAACTCCTACACGTACCTGACAATATAAGGCCGGATATTTTAGAAGCATTAAAAACAAATCCTCAGATAAAGGATATTTTAAGTGATTTGAAAAAAGTAAATCTATTGATATTTGGTCTGGGAAGATCTGAAGACATGGCTGTAAGAAGAAAACTTCCAGAAGTAACAAGTGATGAATTAAAGATTAAAAATGCATGTGCGGAGGCATTGGGTTTTTATTTCGATGAAAAGGGAGAACCAATTATGCACTCTACTTCAGTTGGAATCGCACTAGATGATTTGCAAAAAATAGAAAATGCTGTATGTGCATCAGCAGGTACAAAAAAAGCAAGAGCAATTTATGCTTTTTCAAAATATTATAAAAACTACATATTAGTAACAGACGAAGTAACAGCAAAAGAGATATTAAAACTAAATTAGAAAGGAAGATAATAATGAAAACGAAAATAGCAATTAATGGATTTGGAAGAATTGGGAGATTAGCCTTTAGATTAATGTTTGAAGATAACGACTTTGAGATAGTAGCAATAAATGATTTAACTGATGCTGAAACTCTAGCATACCTACTTAAGTACGATTCATCACAGGGAGGATTCAAAAAAGACGATGTTACTTTCAAAATGGGAGAAGAACAAAAAATTATTGTTGATGGTAAAGAAATTCCTGTGTTTGCAGAAAAAAATCCGGAAGATCTACCTTGGGGAGAACTTGAGATTGACGTAGTCTTTGAATGTACTGGAGTATTTACTAAAAGAGAAGGAGCTGAAAGACATATAAAAGCTGGCGCTAAAAAAGTCTTAATATCAGCACCGGGAAAAGGTGACATGAAAACAGTAGTTTACAATGTAAATCACGATGTATTAGACGGTAGTGAAAAAGTAGTATCTGCAGCATCTTGTACAACAAACTGTTTAGCACCTGTAGCGAAAGTTTTGGACGATAACTTTAAAATAGTAAAGGGACTCATGACCACAATACATGCATATACAAATGATCAACCAACTTTAGACAGCCCGCATAGCAAAGGAATTGAATCAAGAAGAGGTAGAGCAGCAGCAGTAAATATAATACCTACATCTACAGGAGCAGCAGCAGCAGTTGGCAAAGTAATGCCTCACTTAAATGGTAAACTAGATGGAATGGCAATGCGTGTTCCTACGGCTGCAGGTTCAGTTGTTGATTTAGTAGTTGAATTGGAAGAAAAAACTACTGTAGAAGAAATCAATAAAGCAATGAAAGAAGCTTCAAATGAAACACTAGGATACACAGAAGATCCTATAGTTTCAAGCGATACAATAGGAATAACCTACGGAAGTTTATTTGATTCCCAACTTACGAGAGTAATGGAAGTTGACGGAAAACAAATGATAAAAGTAGTAAGTTGGTACGATAACGAAATGTCATATACTGCACAGTTGGTAAGAACAGCAAGATACATGAGTAAATTATAATAAAAACTAATAAAGTGCTGTAAGGCACTTTATTTTGTTTTAATAATGTATTAGTATTAGATTATAAGATAATTGGAGGGATATCATGAAAAAAACTATAAAAGATTTAGATATTAAAGACAAAAGAGTTTTAGTAAGATGTGACTTCAACGTTCCTTTAGATGATAATGGAACAATCACTGACGATAACCGTATTACAACAGCTGTACCAACTATTGAGTATATTTTAAAAAAAGGCGGTAAGGCAGTACTTATGTCTCATTTAGGTAGACCTAAAGGTATTCCTAACAAGAAATTAAGTTTAAAACCTGTTGCTAAAAAACTGGAAGAGATTCTTGGTACTAAGGTAGTTTTTGGTGATTACGACGAGGTTGTAAACGAAGAAGTAGTTCAACTATCGAATAAAGACTTTGATAAAATACTACTGCTTCAGAATACAAGATTTAGAAAAGAAGAAAAAGAGAACGACGAAAATTTTGCAAAAGAATTATCAAAACTTGGAGATATATTTATAAATGATGCCTTTGGTACATCTCATAGAGCTCATGCTTCAAATGTAGGTGTAGCTAAAATACTACCTAATGCAGTAGGTTTTCTTGTAGAAAAAGAAATCGAAAAAATAGGTGGAGTATTAGAAAATCCAGAAAAACCTTTTATAGCAATATTAGGAGGAGCAAAAGTATCGGATAAGATAAATGTAATAGATAACTTATTGAACATAGCTGATAAAATAATTATAGGTGGCGGAATGGCATTTACTTTTGTAGCTGCTCAGGGATACGAAGTAGGAAAATCTATATTAGAAAAAGACAAGATAGATTTAGCTAAACGTCTTATGAAAAAGGCTGAGGATAAAGGAGTAGATTTGGTATTACCTATTGACTATAAGGTAGCTGAAGAATTCAGCAATGACTCTGAATGGAAAACAGTGAGCTTTGAAAATATTCCTTCAGATTATATGGGACTGGATATTGGGGAAAAATCAATTGAACTATTTTCAAATTTAATAAAAAATGCAAAAACTGTAGTTTGGAACGGACCTATGGGAGTATTTGAATTTGATAATTTTGCAGAAGGAACTAATAAAATATGCCAGGTGCTGGCTGAAAATGATATAATATCAATAATAGGCGGTGGTGATAGTGCTGCAGCTGTTAAGAAAGCGGGATTAGAAAAATCTATGACACATATATCTACAGGTGGAGGAGCCTCACTTGAATTTATGGAAGGTAAAAAACTTCCCGGGATAGAAGTCATAGATGATAAATAAAAATTTAAGGAGGAAAAAATGAGAATACCATTTATAGCAGGAAATTGGAAAATGCACAAAACTCCTGAAGAATCTATAAAATTAGCAAAAGAAATAGATAACTTTTTACAAGAAAATCAAGAAATTGATGTAGATGTACTGATATGTCCACCCTATACTTCTTTATATTTATTAAACAAAGAACTTAAAGATAGAAAAGTTCTTTTAGGAGCTCAAAATATGAGCTATGAAGATGAAGGTGCATATACAGGAGAAATATCTCCACTTATGCTTAAAGATATGGATATAGAATATGTAATATTGGGACATTCAGAAAGAAGACAATTTTTTAGTGAAAATGATGAAATTATAAACAAAAAAATTAAAAAAGCCATAGAACATAACTTAAAGCCTATACTATGTGTAGGAGAGACATTAGAAGAAAGAGAATCCGGTAAAGATAAAGAAAAAGTAAAAAACCAAATCATTGCAGATTTAGAAAATATAGATAAAGAAAAAGCAGCGGATATAACCATAGCATACGAGCCTATATGGGCAATAGGTACAGGCAAGACTGCATCAAGCGATGATGCTAATGATATGATTAAATACATCAGAAGCATATTAAAAGAATTATACGATGAAGAGACATCAGAAACAATGAGGATACAGTACGGTGGAAGTGTAAAACCCCATAATATTAAAGAACTCATGAACAAGTCAGATATAGATGGAGCCTTAGTAGGCGGAGCGAGCTTAAAAAGTGAAGACTTTAATAAAATAATAGATTTTTAGGAGATATATATGAATAAAAAAACCTCAATATTAATGATACTTGATGGTTGGGGAATTGGAAGAGATTATGAAGGCAATGCAGTTTTAAAAGCAAATACTCCTAATTTCGATAAATTAATAAAAAAATATCCCAACACTCAGATAAGAACCAGTGGACTTGATGTAGGACTTCCAGAAGGACAGATGGGAAATTCCGAAGTAGGACATATGAATATTGGAAGTGGAAGAATAGTCTACCAGGAGTTTACTAGAATAACAAAAGCAATAAAAGACGGAAGTATAGAAGATAACGAAAAAATAAATAAAGCATTTAATAATGCAAAAGAAAACAACAGTAAACTTCACTTTTTTGGATTATTATCTGATGGTGGAGTACACAGCTTCAACGAACATCTTTACTCTTTAGTTAATACAGCAAAGAAAAAAGGTGTTAAAAATATATGTATTCACTGTTTTACAGATGGAAGAGATGTATCACCAACCAGCGGATTAGGTTTCATCAAAGAGCTTCAAAAAAAAATCCAAGAAATTGGAATAGGTCGAATCGCCACAATTTCTGGAAGATATTATGCCATGGATAGGGATAATAGATACGAAAGAACTCAGAAAGCCTACGAAGCTATGACCCAGGGAATAGGAATAGAAAATTCAGATCCCGTTGATGCTGTACAAAAATCCTACGATGAGGATGTAACAGATGAATTCATACAACCCGTTGTAGTTAACAAAGAATGCTTGGTAGAAGATAAAGACAGCGTAATATTTTACAATTTCAGACCGGATAGAGCAAGACAAATAACAAGAGCTTTTGTTGATGATGACTTTGACAAATTTGATAGAAAAAAATTAGATTTAACTTATGTTACCATGACCCAGTATGATAAAACCATCAAAAATATAGACATAGCATTTGAACCTCAAAAATTAATAAATACCTTAGGAGAATACCTAAGCAAATCAGGCAAGAAACAGCTGCGTATAGCAGAAACTGAGAAATACGCTCATGTTACTTTCTTTTTTAACGGAGGAGTTGAAGTGCCTTATGAAGGAGAAGAGAGAGTACTTGTACCTTCTCCGAAAGTGGCAACCTACGATTTGCAACCGGAGATGAGTGCCTACAAGGTAAAGGATAAACTACTTGAAGAATTGGAAAAAGACTATTTGGATTTTGTGATAATTAATTTTGCAAATCCTGATATGGTAGGACATACAGGAGATATAAATGCAGCAGTTAAAGCTGTAGAAACTGTAGATAAATGTCTAGGAGAAATAGCAGATTATGTAGAAAAACATAAACACAATATGATTGTAACAGCAGATCATGGAAATGCAGAAGAAATGTTATTAGAAGGAGAGGTAATGACAGCTCATTCTACTAATAAGGTACCTTGTATTTTAATAAGTGGGGAGAAATACAACTTGAAAGAAGGTAGATTAGCCGATATTGCCCCGACAATATTAGATTTGATGAAAATTGATAAGCCAGAAGAAATGACAGGAGAAACATTAGTAAAATAAAAGGAGGAAAAATATGACTATAATATCAGAGATTTATGCAAGAGAGATTTTAGATTCAAGAGGAAATCCAACAGTAGAAGTAGAAGTTTGGACGGAAAGTGGAGGTTACGGTAGAGCTGCCGTTCCATCGGGAGCTTCAACTGGAGAATTTGAAGCAGTAGAATTAAGAGATGGAGACAAAGACAGATATTTAGGCAAAGGTGTTGAAAAAGCCGTAGCCAACGTAAATGAAATAATAGCAGAGGAGTTATTGGGAGTAGATTCAACAAATCAAGTAATGATAGACCAGATAATGATAGAGTTAGACGGCACAAAAAATAAAGGTAAACTGGGAGCTAATGCAATTTTAGGTGTGTCCATGGCATGTGCAAAAGCAGCAGCTGATACATTAGAGTTACCCCTGTTCCAATATTTAGGCGGAGTAAATGCAAAAACATTACCTGTACCTATGATGAACATACTAAACGGTGGAGAACATGCTGATAATAATGTAGATATACAGGAATTTATGGTAATGCCTGTTGGAGCTAAGTCCTTTAAAGAAGCTTTAAAAATGGGAGCAGAAATATATCATAATCTTAAAAAAGTGTTACAGGAAAAAGGATTAGGAACTTCAGTAGGAGACGAAGGTGGATTTGCACCTAACTTATCCTCAAATGAAGAAGCCTTAAAAACTATAATGATAGCTATTGAAAAAGCCGGATATAAACCTGGTGATGATGTAGTACTTGCTTTAGATGTTGCTGCTTCAGAAATGTACGATAAAGAAAGTAAAAAATATAAATTTGCCGGTGAAGGAAAAGAATTTTCTGTAGAAGAATTAATAGATTTCTATGAAGACTTAGTAGATAAATATCCAATTATTTCTATCGAAGACGGTTTAGATGAAGATGACTGGGAAGGTTGGAAATTAATTACTGAAAGATTAGGTGATAGAATTCAACTAATGGGAGATGACCTTTTTGTAACCAATGTTGAGAGATTGAAACGTGGAATAGAAGAAGGAATAGGAAATTCAATACTAATAAAGCTTAATCAAATAGGTACTATTACAGAAACTTTAGATGCTATTGAAATGGCGAAAACAGCAGGATATACAGCTGTTGTATCACATAGATCAGGAGAAACATCAGATGATACCATAGCTGACTTAGTTATTGCTACAAATGCAGGACAGATAAAGACTGGAGCACCTGCAAGGTCTGATAGAGTAGCTAAATACAATCAACTTCTAAGATTAGAAGATATTCTTGGTACGACAGGACAATATAAGGGTAAAGACGTTTTTTACAACTTAAAGTAATAAAAAGATGAAAAGATTAAGCCGCGGCTTAATCTTTTTTTTCTATAAATATTCCGCTTTTTATAAACTGCATAATCTGATCTATAACCTCATCCGGAACTTCTTTACCTTCAAATATAATCCATTTTAAACCAATAAAATTGGATATACCCATCAAACAATAAGAAATAACTTTAGGATCTAAACTTTTCATTTCTCCATTTTCCTGAGCTGATTCAATATTATTTATATATCTTTGGGAAAAAGATTCGTAGTAATCCCTAAAAATGTCAATATCTACAAATTGAGCTTCCCAGATAATTTTATATAATCCTATATGTTCGCTAACAAA
>JAABRS010000111.1 GCA_011390775.1 Clostridia bacterium
GAGAATATAGACAGACATTTATATCAGGAAGAGAGCTAGATCAATCTAGATTAACAGATCAAGCACAAAACTGGGTCAACCAGTACTTAAAATATACCCACGGTTACGGCTTTACTTTATCTCCTGTTAATGAAGTAAGTTCAGACGGTCAACCGGTACTAATGGTAAGAGACATACCACCTACCACTACTACGGATTTAAATATAGAAAGACCGGAAATATATTTCGGAGAGAAAACAAACGAATACGTAATAGTAAAAACTGATGAAAAAGAATTCGACTATCCTTTAGGTAACCAAAATGCAGAAGTTATATACCAAGGTACAGCAGGTATAGAATTATCCGGGCTAAATAAACTTCTATTTTCATTAAGAGAAAGAAGTTATGAAATACTTATATCCAACAATATAGATTCAGAGAGTAGAATAGTACTGCATAGAAATATAATGGAAAGAGTAAATAAGATAGCACCTTTTATAAGTTTTGATGATAATCCATATCTAATATTAAATCAAGATGATGGAAAGTTGTACTGGATTATTGAAGGATTTACAACATTAGAAAGATATCCATATTCTCAACCTTTAGAAGGAAGTACTCTAAACTATGTAAGAAACTCAGTTAAGGTTGTAATAGATGCATACAACGGTGCTACAGACTTTTATATAGCCGATGCAGATGATCCTGTTATAGAAACATACAATAAAATATTCCCAGATTTACTTAAACCTTATGAAGATATGCCACTAGGTATAGAATTTCATACAAGATATTCTCAGACCTTCTTCGATATACAAAGTGAACTTTACAGAACTTATCATATGACGGATACAAATGTATTTTTCGGTAGAGAAGATTACTGGGATATATCCCAAGAGAAGTATATGGGGAATGAACAGACAGTTGAATCCAACTACGTTATGTTCAAACTTCCAGATAGAGAAAGATTAGAATTTCTTCTTACGGTACCATATTCTCCTACTGGAAAAAACAACATGACGGCAATGTTGGTAGGAGGAAATGACTTAGAAAACTACGGGAAATTGTTCGTATATAAATTTCCTAAAGGTCAAAATATTCCGGGTACAAATATGATAGAAGCAAGAATCGATCAGGATTCTGAAATATCACCACAGTTGACTTTGTGGTCTCAAGAAGGATCCAGCGTACTTAGAGGTAATTTAATAATTATCCCTATAGAAGATTCCCTACTATATATTGAACCTATATATCTACAAGCATCCAACGGTACCAACAGCCTACCGGAAATGAAGAGAGTAATAGTAGGTTACGGTGACCAGATAGTTATGGACAATACTTTGGAGCTAGCCTTAGATAAAGTATTTGGTAATATAGCAGAAACTCCTCAAGAAGAAAAAGATAGAGAAGATGAAGTAGAACAAACCATTCAAGAATTAATCATCAGAGCAAATGAAGCATATCAAAATGCTCAGGAAGCTCAAAGAAACGGTAACTGGACAAGTTATGGAATCTACATTAATCAGCTTGAAAGACTTTTAGAAAGACTTCAAGAAGAACAGGGTATAAATGTAGACGAAGAAGAACAAAGTGTAGAAGAACAGGCAATTGAAAATCTGGAAAACAGTGAAAATACTGAGAACACAGATACAGAATAGTAATTGAATAAAAATTAAACCTTGAGGCCGAGCCTCAAGGTTTTTTTAAACTAAGTAATCAACATAATTATTAAACTCTATATCATCGAAATAATCGGTTATATTTATAATATTTTCATTTTTTAAAAGCTCTTTCTTGTCGTATTTTAAACCTATCAAAGAGTTTTCCAAATGAAGAATATCCTTCTTAGAAAAGTAATCACCGTAAATTTTACAATTTCTTATTATACCATCATTCACATCCAACCTTGTATCTAATATACCGAAAGGAAACTTATCGATCTTCTGTATTTCAAAATTAGGAGATTTTCCCCAGTTCCAATCCCAGGTAGAATATTTTTCTTCTACTCTTTTTTCAATATATTTCATAGCTTTGTCATCTAATTCGTACTTTTCAATATCTCTAGCTTGATAAAAAGATTTAAGTAAATAATCTTTAAAATCTTCTATAGGTAGTTTGTTGTTTAAAAAATCTGTTATATTAGCAACTCTACTTTTTACAGACTTGATACCCTTAGATTTAATTTTTAATTCTCTTACCTTCAAGGACTTAACTAGATTAGACATTTGACTGTCATATAGTAGAGTACCATGATGAAGCAGTCTTCCGTTAGTGTAGTATTGAGCATTACCGGAAATTTTCTTGTCATCAATCAATATATCGTTTCTTCCCGAAAGATGGGCATTTAGTCCTAACTCTTTTAGTGCATCTACCACCGGTTTTGTGAATTTTTTAAAGTTATTTACGT
Organism: Clostridia bacterium; assembly: GCA_011390775.1. GTDB lineage: Bacteria > Bacillota > Clostridia > Tissierellales > Dethiosulfatibacteraceae > UBA8670. The sequence goes on from JAABRS010000111.1 coordinate 2,387, forward strand.
CTTTCTTATCAGCCTTGTGTACAAATGAAAAATTTAAGTTTCCGTGGTCGTGATATACAGCACCCCCGCCGGAAAGTCTTCTAGCTACAGTTATATTGTTCTCTTCAATAAAATCCTTATTGACTTCTTCAATTGTATTTTGATATTTACCTACTATGATGGAAGGTTTGTGTATGTAAAAAAATACATAATCATCTTCCTCAGCTTCATTTAAAAGATAATCTTCTAAAGCAAAATTATAGTAGGGAACATCCCAATTGGTTTCAATATACTTCAATTCATCACCTCATTAATAAATTTTTTTTAATTAAAATTATTATTACTTTAACAATAATAATACCACCGTAACTTGACAAAATCAATTAAATGTACTATATTATAAAAAAATATATGCTTTGAAGAAGCTAGTAGGTAGTATCATTTTTTTAGAGAACTGATGGTTGGTGAAAATCAGTAAAATGATCCATCGAATCCACTTCTGAGCTTTTAGGGGTAGCAACCTAAACGTATGTAGGCGTTAACTTTTCAAGAGACTATTTTAGTAAATAGGGTGGCAACGCGGTAGTTATGCTCTCGTCCCTTTCAGGGGTGAGAGTTTTTTTAATCTAAAAAAAGGAGAGTATATTATGTTAGATATTAAAAGAATTAGAAACAATCCTGAAAAAATCAATGAATTACTTAAAAGAAGAGATCCTGAATTATCAATTGATAGAACTCTGGCACTAGACGAAAGAAGAAGAGAACTATTAAAAGAGTACGAATCTAAAAAAGCTTATCAGAATAAAACATCAAAAAAAATACCGATACTTAAAAAAGCAGGAGAAGACATAAAAGAAATATTAAATGAAATGAAGAAACTATCCCTAGAAATCAAGGAAATGGAAGGACAGGTCAAAGAAGTAGAAGAGCAGATACAAGAAGAACTTCTTGGAATTCCAAATACACCAAATCCAACTATACCTGTTGGACAAAGCGAAGATGACAATAAAGAAATAAGAAAATGGGAAGAACCTACTAAATTTGACTTTCAACCGAAAGCTCACTGGGATATTGGTGAAGAACTAGATATTTTAGATTTTGAAAGAGCTTCAAAGATTACAGGGTCTAGGTTTTCCATGTTCAAGGGTCTAGGGGCTAGATTAGAGCGAGCTTTGATATCATACATGCTTGATACACAAACATTAAAAAACAACTTTAAAGAAATAAGTCCTCCTTTTATGGTAAATAGAACAAGTATGATAGGAACAGGACAGCTTCCAAAATTTGAAGAAGATGTATTTAAAATTCCTCAAAAAGATTTTTATCTTATACCAACGGCAGAAGTACCTTTGACGAATATATATAGAGATGAAATTTTAGATGTAGACCAGCTACCGGAATATCTTACAGCATATACCCCTTGTTTCAGATCAGAAGCAGGATCTGCTGGGAGAGATACAAGGGGCTTGATAAGAAATCACCAATTTGATAAAGTAGAGATGGTGATGTTATCTAAGCCTGAAGAATCTTATAAACAGCTTGAGATACTAACTTCTTTTGCTGAAAAAATTTTAAAGGAATTAAAACTTCCATATAGAGTTTTAGAACTATGTACCGGTGATACAGGATTTTCTTCAGCTAAAACCTACGACTTAGAAGTCTGGATGCCTTCCTACGATGACTATGTAGAGATATCTTCATGTTCAAACTTTGAAGACTATCAGGCAAGAAGAACAAACCTAAGATACAGAAACGAAGATGGTAAGGTAGAATACATACATACTTTAAACGGATCTGGACTGGCAGTAGGCAGAACTTTTGCTTCAGTATTAGAAAATTACCAAAATGAAGATGGTACAGTAACAGTACCAGATGTATTGAGACCATATATGGGTGGACTTGAAAAAATTACATTATAATTGGAGGAAACAATGTTTAATAGATTAAAAAAATCTATGTCATTAGCGTTGATAATATTACTACTAAGCAGCTTTACAGTATTTGCTGATATTGATGTAAGTAGTGATATTTCAGCTGCTATAAGTGGAGATTTAGAAACAGGAGAAATATTTTACCAACATAATATAGATTTAGTGGTTCCAATAGCAAGTACTACAAAGATTATGACCTATCTTGTAGCACGAGAAGCCATAGAAAAAGGGGAAGTATCAAGAGATGATACTGTTATAGTAAGTAAATATGCAGCTGAAACAGAAGGAAGTTCTTTTGGACTTAAAGAAGGGGAAGAAATAACCTTAGGTACCTTATTAGATGTTATACTTATAGTATCGGGAAATGATGCTGCAGTAGCTATAGCAGAACATGTATCCGGATCAGAAGAAGCCTTTGTTGATAGAATGCACCAAACAGCTGAAAAAATAGGTCTAACTACGGCAAAATTTATAAATCCTAATGGTATGCCTATAGATTTAGAAGAAACAGATCAAAACTTCATGTCTACTAGAGATCTTTTTGAACTAACTAGATATATAATTCAAAATTATCCTGACGTTGTTAAAACAACCGATAGAGAAAATCTAGTATTGACTGAAAGAAATTATGAAAGAACAGCTACAAATCCACTACTGCCGGAAATGGAAATAGTAGATGGATTTAAAACTGGATACACAGATAAGGCTGGACTTTGTCTTATATCAACTGCGCCTGTAGTAATTCAGGAAGATAAAAATATGAATAGAAGAGTAATATCTGTAGTTATGGGTGCTAAGTCACATACTGATAGGATAATCAAATCAAAAGAGCTGCTGGAATACGGTCTTTATCAGTTCAGCAAAGAAAAACTGTTTTCTGAAGATGAGATATTAGATACAATAATCATACCAAATGGAGAAGAAATGAATTTGGAAGTAAACCCAGAAGATTACTATCATATAGTTAAAAAAGGTTCAGATGTTAAGACCGTGATGAAATACGAAAACTACGAGAACCTAGCTCCCCTATCTCAAGGAGATATTGTAGGGGATATGGAAGTATACATAGGTGAAAAATTAGTAGATACAATAAGCATAAAAGCCTCTAGAGATGTAGAAAAAGCAGGATTTTTTACGAGAGCATTTAGATATCTGAGAAGTCTTTTATATAAATAAAATATAGGGGAAGAAATGACAGAGGTAATAATTAACAGCGTAATGCTGATGGGTATTCTCATACTAATTGGATACTATCTTCAGAAAAAAGGCATATTGAGTGAAAAGGTGGAAGATTCTTTGACCTTTATCTTAATGTACATAAGTTTACCGGGATTAATAATAAAAGCCTTTCAAGTTGAATACACCTTTGATAAACTTAGCTTAGGCTTAGAAGTAATGCTGGTAACAGTTATACACAGCGCTATACTTATAGCTATAAACTTTTTACTTATATACAAAATAAAAGATAAAGAAAAGAAAAAAATATTAAGAATGGCAAATATAGTTACAAACTCAGGCTTTATGGGATTTCCAGTAGTGTACCAAATATTTGGTCAAGAAGGAATGTTTTATGCTTCTATGTTTTATATTCCTATAGTTGTACTTACCTGGACCTACGGACTGATGTCTTTTTTTAATAAACTGGGAAAAAAAGAAATCAAAAACATGTTTGGAAATCCGGCTATTATAGCTCTATATATAGGATTTATTGTATTTATATTTCAGATTGAGTTTCCTACAATAATAGACAACACTTTAGAATCTCTAGGGTCTATGACCACACCATTGGCTATGTTTATCATTGGTGGAAAACTGGCTCTAGTAAATAGAAAAGAAATACTTACGGATAAATTAGTTTACTATGGAGGATCCATTAAGCTTTTGCTATCCCCAATACTGATGATAGGAGTACTGTACTTTTTTAACCTATCTACAGTAGCAAGAGGAGTAAGTATAATATATGCTTCATTACCACCGGCAGCAATCACAGCTATACTTGCTAAGCAGTATAAAAGTGATGCCTACTTTGCATCAAAGGTTGTAGTAATTCAACATTTAGTATCACTGATAACAATTTCAATATTTTTGACTATATTTTTATAAGGAGAAGATTTCATGGAATTAAAACCTATAGGATATGTACACTCACCTTACAAAGAGAGAAATGATGCACCAAGTCAGGGTAGAAATAGAGATGACAAATTTCAAATAGAAATATTAGATGAATATTTAGATGCTTTAAAAGGAATAGAAAAAAGAACTCATCTTATAGTTTTATACTGGCTTGATAAGGCTAAAAGAGATATATTACAAACATATA
>JAABRS010000112.1 GCA_011390775.1 Clostridia bacterium
TGACCGTTGAGCATTAAAGCATTCACGTGGGATTTTCCTTCTATTTTACCATAAATATTCGGCCTTTTCTCAACTACTTCATCTAGATGGCTTGTAATCCCTTCTTTTTCAAATATTGCTTTAATATAATTAGCAGCTTGTTCTTCTTCTTTGTGGGTATCTAATTCAATTAGGTCTTTTACAATACTTATTATTTCATCATCCTTAATATAATCTCTAATCAATAACTTTCTCCTCCCATCACTAAATCAACTGAAATCGATTTCCTGAATCTTTTTATTTATGTAATAATTGATAAGAAAAATAATATATAGAGTTTTCGAAAACTTCTTATTAACATTATAGTATATAGTTTGTTAATAAATCGTTAATTTCGAAAATACATAAATAATATATGGAGTTCGATGTTTTATTGAATATTAACTCTTTAATATGTTATAATTGCATAAATAATTATACTCAAGGATGAATTAATAAATGCGTATAGATGTAAAGTTATTGGGCAAACCCCAAATAAAAATTAATGATAATAAAATTAAAATCTCTCTAAAAAAATCTGAGGCTATGTTCTATTATCTATTAATGAACAAAAAATGCTCTAAAACAGAGTTAACTAATCTTTTTTGGGGAAATAAAAATGATAACTCCGCAAAAAGAAACCTACGTGTTAATATTCACAGATTGAAAAGAGATTTTAATGATTACGATATCCTTTTATCTACAAGATATTTTATACTTTTAAATCCTGAAGCTAAAATTAATCTTGACATAGATGAATTTATTAAAGATTCTAATTCTTCTGTTAATCATTACAAGGGAGAATTACTGGAAGATTTTTACCTCAAAGGAACTTATGATTTTGAAGACTGGTTGTATAAGGAAAGACTTAACTTTAAAGAACTTTATATAAAAAAATTGTATAACATACTTGAACATAGTAAAGCAAACAATAAATCAAATATAACTGAAAAAATCTGCAGGGAAATTATATCTCAAGACATTTATGACGAAAAAGCCTATAGAATTCTAATGGAATATTATTCAAAAAATGATAATATCAATAAATCAATTGAACTCTTTAATGATTTAACATCAATACTCAATAAAGAACTTAATATCGGCCCTTCTAAAACTACCAGAGATTTATTTAATAAAATAATGATAAATAATCGTTATAAAAGCAAAAAACTTGAAAACAAAGAAAACAAAATATTTTTTGGACGAGAAAAAGAACTTCTTTTTCTCAATAATCAGCTGCTTTTTCACTTAGAAGACAAAAAAACCAACCCTATAGTTATATATGGAGAATCCGGCATAGGTAAAAGTTATTTAATAGAAAAATTTCTTTCAAATGTAAGAATCGAAAATGCTTCTATCCTTAAGGCAAATTGCTATCAAGAAGAATCAGAACTTTTTCTTAAACCATGGTATGAAATAGCAATTAAAATATTAGATATATCAGAAAAAGAAAATTTTGAAATAAGCGATTATTCTAAGAATATTATTTCTAATATTTTTACAGAATTCAAAACAAGTAAAATAAATAAAAAAAGCGAAAATATTGACGAAAGGATATTTTACAACAATGCCTTAAGAGAATTCATCAACTTATTCTCAAAGCTAGTCAAAGAACGAAAAATAATACTAGTTTTTGAAGATATACAATGGATGGATCAAGAAAGTTTTAGAATATTAAGCAATATATTAAAAGATCAGAAGAATATATTAACAATATTTTCCTGTCGTAACATACGCAGTAAATCAACTTATGATTTTATAGGATTATTAGAAAAGTATATTAATTTTAACTTAATACAATTATCCAGATTTTCAAAAGAAGAAACCAAGAAAATAATTAAACTAAAATTGAACAAATCAAAAGTCAATAAAATTGATCACGAAATAGTATTTAATGAATCGGAAGGAAATCCTTTTTTTCTAACCCACATTATTTCAAATATAAACAATGACAGTAATGAAATAGTTAATTTAAATGTTATAAAAAATAATTTACAATCCAGGCTAATTGGATTATCAGAAGCAGCTGAAAAACTATTAAAGATTATCTCTATATTTTACAATGAAGTAGACTTTGAAATATTAACTAAAATGATGAATAAAACTGAAATAGAAATGTTTGATTTAATAGATGAGCTTGAAAACAAAAATTTGATATCTGAAGATACAATACTTTCAAAACTTTATATTAAAATTTCTCATAATAAGTTGAGAGAATTTCTATACAACGAGCAACCAGAATGGAAAAGAACAATTCTTCATAATAAAGCTGCAAAGTTAATCGAAAATATTGATATGAAAACAGATTATAATTACTATAGATATTCAAAACTAATATATCATTATAAAAATTCTAAAAATATGAAAAGCGAGTTAAAATATACAATCCTTTATTTAGAGTCAATAATATATTTGAAACACGAATTCAATTACGATGGAGTTTTTCTAAACAGCTCCTCTTCTCAAATTATAAAAGATGAAATATTATCACTTTTCAACAAAATAAAAAAAATACTCAAAACCATAGATAATAATGACTATACAGAAGAAATAAAAAGACTTGAAATGATTTATCTTTATATCCTTGGAAGATTTTATGTTATGGGTGGAGAATATGATAAGTGTATAAAAAATATAAATATTTTGTTAGAAAAAGCTCAAAATTATCACAGCGAAGAATATCTAATAAAGGGATACAAAATTATGATATTCTATGGTATTGAAATTCATGATCCAACTATAATAAAAAACTACGTTGAAAAGGGTTTAAATCTTCTAAATGAAAATAATTATATAAGAGAAAAATATCTTTTCACAAGATATTTAGCACTTTATCAATTAATGAAGGGCATGTATAAGGAATCACATGAAAATTTTCAAATTTCGATGGATTTAATACAATCAATAAAAAACAAACAATCTTTAGACTATATTGAAATAGCTAGAAATTACTACTATTTTGGAGAATTAAATAGAAAACAGAAAAAATTTAAAAAAGCAATATCCTATTTTAACAAAGCCACTGATGCCTGTATTAAAAATAACTTAGGAGAAGGTTTAGCTCAATTCAAAGTAAAAGTAGGTCAAATTTTATTTGATAAGGGCGACTTTATTAATGCAAAAAAATACTTGGAATCCAGTATAAAAATTTATGATAACTACGGCACAAGTTGGAACCGAACTTTTGCAGAAGGATATTTGTCCCTGATATATCTTTATGAAAAGAAATATACAAAATCTTTAAGAAGCTTAAAACGAGCTGATAGATACTATAATATATATGAAAATCTATATGAAAAAGGATTGCTAAATAAAATTAAGGCTGAAATAACAAGAAATATGGAAGGCAATAAAAAAATTCATGATATTTTTAAAGACTACTTAAATAAAGATTTTAATTATTATTACAATATAAGTTATAAATCCCTCTATGAAATCAGTAATTGCTACGAAATAGAGAGTTTAGAAAAATTAAAAAAGCTGTAGTTTTAGAAATTATAATACTACAGCTTTTTTAATTTTATTTATTTTTCTGTTCAACCTTTTTTCTAAAGAAAAACTGATTTAATCCCAAAGATATAACTATTCCTCCAATAGATATTAGAAAGAAATACAAAGTATATCTATCCTCTAAAAACATGGCAATTATACCTAAAATCACACATAGTTTTCCACCTATAAGCTCTACAGCTCCTATTCTTTTAGCATAAGCTTCATCTACTTTTCCAATTTTTTTATCACTTTCATAGTTGTTGATATAATTGTACTTTTTTCTAAATAATATATTAAATCCGTAGTATATAAATGGTAACCCTATTACTATAAGTATAATTCTTAATATTATCATATTTATCCCTTCTTCTTAGCTATGACACTTACCCAGTGCTCATCTTCTCTGCCTTCTCTTACATCTGTTGTCTTAATAATCTCTATAGTAATTAAATCATCTATAGAATTAATAAGCTGTCTTAGCCCTTTTTCACTGTAATTGGTAAATACTCTGCCGTCTTTTACATAGTCTTCATCTCTATCTTTAAAAGACATGAAAAATACACCTTTAGTTTTTAGATATCCAGACAGTTTCTCAATTATATCAATCATATTATCTCTTTTTACATGAAGCAAACTTGAACAAGCCCATATACCGTCGAACTTTTTATCGCAGTCAAAGTTTTCAAAGGTAGCCAGCATTACTTCCCCATCTATATGATCTTTTGCATGGTTAACCATCTCTTTAGATCCATCAAAGGCTAATACCTTATAGCCGTGATTTACAAACCATATGCTGTCTCTACCGGTACCGCATCCTGCATCTAAAATAAGTCCACCTTTTGGTATATGAAAAGCAAACTTCGTTAATAAAGGTTCCATATTCACATGAAATGTACTATTTATATATTTTTCTGAATTCTCATCGTAGTATTTTATGGAAATTTTAATCACCCTTTTCTTAATTATTTTTTATTATATTCAAAACTTATAGTTTAAAATTTATGTCTTCTTAAATTTTACTTGTCAACCCAAATTCTCTTCCTTGATATCCATTTTTTATCGAAGTTATCATTACTATTAATTCCATTTACTATAGGCTTCAAAAATATTTTTATGATATTAATTACTTCAGTAAAATCTATTTGAATTATAGCTTTTTTCTTTTTCACAAAAGAATTCCATCTTAATTTTCTCGTACTATCTTCTGCAAACTCTTCCTCAAAAGCAACTATGTCATGAAATTTTGTTCCTCTATTATAAAAAGTCTCTTTTATTGCTTTAAAAAGTTCATCACCTTCAAAATTAAATTCATTTAACAATATATAAATATCGTAAAAATCTTTATATCTACTATTTACATAGCCCAATGATACAATAGCTTCAAATTTTTCAGCTACTACTGTTTCTAATGAATATGCATAAATCTTAGGGATGTTCATATCAAGGATAACTGGAAAATCCATTAATACTCTATTTGGATATATTATATCACTGAAACCAATATCAATAGAAATTAATACTTTTGTACGATCTAAATAAGCAAAAATTGATACTTTTACTCCACTGTATTCCTTAAATTCTGTTATTTTTTCTATTTTCAAAGAATCCATGTCATATGAGACTGCATCATCTACATTAATGTTAAATATATCTTCAAATATTGGTTGTATAGCCTCAACTTCATTATTTAATGATTTTGCTAAAAAATCAATATCTTTTGTTACTCTAGTATAATTTCCATTAAACAAAGCATAGAGAAAAATTCCTCCCTTAAGAGTAAAGTTTTCATTATATTTTGAAATTGAAATTCTATATATTGTTCTCTCTATAAAATAAGCTATTAATTCTTCCTGAAATAATTTCCCGTTTTTTTTAGCTAAATTTTTTAATCTGGCTTTAACTGAAGTTGCATTTATCAAACTAGTACCTCCATATATGTTTTTAAAATATCATGACATCTTAATTGCTTACTATACCTATAAAGCTTATTGAGGTTCCTATCTTCTAGTTTTATATAGTTTCTTACTATTTCTTTAGTCTCTTCAATGCCTACTTTATTTCTAAATGATATAATATCAATTACTGTTTTTTCAATGTTATAAATTTTAAATTCATTTCTCTCATTTTTCTTATTAACTATACCGGTTTCATATCGTTTTTTATCAAAATAATATAGATTAAAACTAGGCCAATCCGGCAAATTAGTTACGTTTCTATCGTTTGGTACTGCAACATCTATAGCATCTGGTCGAAATTCTGTCAACTCATAATAGCTAGCAGCAGTCAACAAACATGCAACACCCTTAGGTGTATATGCTTTAATATAATATAAATCTGATTCTTCTCCTTTATAATTAGAGTTTTCATAGTAACTTTTATTTAATTTTTGAAGTTTTTTGTCTTGTACTAATTTCATAATCCTATAATGACTGTAACCTAATTCTTTTAAATCATTTGTATGAAAAATTTTTTTATTTTCAGGTATTGATTTAACTTTTCCCATAATTAAAACACCTCTTGTTAATAATTATACCTGAAAACAAGTAAATGAACAACGATTATTTAAAACAAATGCGGTAAATAACTTTAATTACCGCATTTATTTTAAATTCATTTTTCAAACTCTTCATTTATTATTTTATCTTTACTAAGATTAGCTTTTTTAACATTCCTTTAGATTCGCTAATATTTATATAATTAATATAATTAATCTTATAGGTATTTTCCTATCCTTTTAAATTAAATACTATAATTCCTACAATCATAATTAATATACCAATAGGTTTAGCAATGACCAGCTTAATTTGAGGCATTCCAAACAATCCAAAAGTATCAATAATTGTAGCAAAAGTAAGCTGAGAAATAATAACAATAGCTATAGCATATGTAGTCCCTAGATAGCTTATGCCTTTCATAATATTAAAAATAATCATTACTCCAAAAAATCCTGCCAGCAAATATACCTTATTTACTTCTGTAAT
>JAABRS010000113.1 GCA_011390775.1 Clostridia bacterium
AAATATTAATCCAACCTTCATATATCTAGGTTTATTCATTTCGCTAAGAGTTGTAATAAGACATGGCATCTTTACTTTAACCTTGTGATATCCGTCTTCAAATCTTCTTTTTAATATTAGACTGTTTTCATCTTTTTCTAAAGCTTCTACATAACTTACATGAGGAATTTGTAAATGTTCTGCTAATTCTGGACCAACTTGTGCAGTATCACCATCTATTGCCTGTCTCCCGGCTATGATAAGGTCGTAATCCATCTTTTCTAGCGCTTTTGCCAGGGTCAATGACGTAGCCCATGTATCTGCACCTGCAAAGGCTCTATCAGTCATTAATATGGCCTCATCTGCCCCCATTGCTAAAGCTTCTTTTAAGGCAAAGTCTGCTTGGGATGGTCCCATTGTTAAGACCGTCACATGAGCATCGTATTTATCTTTTAATACTAAAGCAGCTTCTAAACCGCATTTGTCGTCGGGATTAATTATACTTGGTACTCCTTCTCTTATTAGAGTTCCTGTTTCAGGATTTAACCTAACTTCAGTAGTATCCGGAACCTGTTTAATACATACTATTATTTTCATTTTTTCCTCCTTCTAAAGCATATTTGCAGAAACAACCATTTTCATAACTTCGGATGTTCCTTCATATATTTCTGTAATTTTAGCGTCTCTCATCATTCTTTCCACAGGATATTCTCTAGTATATCCATATCCTCCGTGAAGTTGCACCGCTTTATTTGTTACTTCCATTGCTGTTTCTGATGCAAATAATTTAGCCATAGCTGCTTCATTGCTGTAAGATATCTTATTATCTTTATTAAATGCCGCTCTGTATACCAACAACCTAGCTGCATCTACTTTTGTCTGCATATCCGCTAATTGAAATTGAGTGTTTTGGAATTTTGATATTTGCCTTCCAAACTGCTTTCTTTCCTTTACGTATTTCACTGCTTCATCAATGGCTCCCTGAGCTATTCCTAATGCCTGTGCAGCAATTCCGATTCTTCCACCATCTAAGGTTTTCATTGCTATTGAAAATCCTTTTCCTTCTTTTCCTAATAGATTTTCTTTAGGAACTTTTACATTTTCAAATATAAGCTCGCAGGTTGCCGATCCTCTTATACCCATTTTTAATTCTTTTTTACCTATAGTAAATCCTTCATATTCTTTTTCAACTATAAAAGCTGTTATTCCTCTAGTTCCTTTACTTTTATCAGTCATAGCAAGTACTATAAATACATCTGCATTTGCTGCATTTGTTATGAAAATTTTAGAACCATTTAATATGTAGTGTTCTCCATCTAAAACTGCTTTAGTTTGCTGTCCTGCAGCATCCGTTCCAGCATTTGCTTCTGTAAGACCAAATGCTCCAAGCTTTTCGCCTTTTGCTAAAGGTGCTAAATATTTTTGTTTTTGTTCTTCAGTTCCGAATTCATATATTGGAGCACAGCATAGAGATGTATGGGCTGAAAGTACAACTCCTGTAGTCCCACAGGCTTTAGATAGTTCTTCTACTAACATTATGTAGGCTTGATTGTCTCCACCCTGTCCACCGTATTTTTTAGGAAATGGTATTCCAAGCATTCCGTTATTCTTCATCTTCTCTACTGTTTCAACAGGAAATCTTTCTTCTTCGTCTATTTCGGCTGCTATAGGTTCAACTTCATTTGCCGTAAATTCTCTGTATAATTTTTTAAGTAATTTTTGCTCTTCAGTTAAATTAAAATTCATCTTACATCCTCCTTTATTTGTTAATTATTTAACTATATTATAGGGGTAATACAAATATATTTCAAGTCTTTTTTGTGAACGATTACATTATATTCCTTTATCCATTGAATTATGAACGAATGCCTTAAATGTTAATTTTTTATTAATATTTATTTCGTTATTATTTTAACTATAATCAGTTCCAATATTATAAAAATTTAATTAATTTTAACATTTTTTGTATTGATAATTATTTAACGATATAGTATAATTCATCCAATTATTATTATATAGGAGGTTTATTATGGATATATATATTTGTGTAGGAAGTGCTTGTCACTTAAAAGGATCTTATGAAGTTATTAAAAAATTTCAGAAAGTAATTGAAGAGAATCCAGATAGTCAAGTCACTTTAAAGTCGTCTTTTTGTTTAGGTGAATGTTCTGACTTAGTTTCTGTAAAGGTAGGGGATAAAATATTTTCTGTTTCTCCGGACTCTGCTGAATCATTTATAAAGAATCTTATATCAAATAAAAGTATGGTTGGATAATTATGAAGTTTATAGATTTTGATAAAGAAAAGTGTGATGAATGTTTTAAATGTTTAAGAGCCTGCCCTACCAAAGCTATTTCCTTCAACCATCATAATCGAAAAATAATAGATGACATGTGCATCAAATGTGGAGTTTGCCAACAGGTGTGTCCTCAAGATGCCCTTGCTATACATTCTGATGTAGAAAAGGTTAAACATATGATTAATACTACTGATAGAGTTGCAGTATCTTTAGCACCCTCTTTTGCTTCAGCCTTTAAAACTAAAAAACCTTTGAATATTGTTACCGCTTTAAAGTTTTTAGGTTTTGATATTGTAGAGGAAACTGGAATAGGCGCAGATGAGATAAGCCGAAAGTACAATGAGCAAATTCAAAATTGGACTCAATCTAATGCTATAACCACCTGTTGTCCAGCTGCTAATTATTTTGTTGAAATGTACTATCCAGAACAAATTTCTACTATGCTCCCTGTAGTTTCACCAATGCTGGCTCATGGTAAAATTATGAAAAAGAAATACGGAGAAAATACAAAAGTTATCTTCATAGGTCCTTGCCTTGCAAAAAAAGCAGAATCAAAAGAAATGTCAGGATATATAGATGGTGTTTTAACCTTTCATGAACTTTACAAGTGGTTTTTAGATTCTAATATTCTTCTAGATAATTTAAGTCCGTCAGAATTTGATCGAAGCACAAGTATACATGGAAAAAAATATCCTCTAGGAGCTATTTCTTCCTGCGGTAAAGACAGCAATTTTGAATATATTAAAGTTCATGGATTTAATCAATGTAGAGAAATGATGGATGATTTAAAAGAAGACAAGTTTAGTAATTTACTTATAGAGTTAAACATATGTAAAGGAAGTTGTATAAACGGTCCTGATTATCCTGATAATAACACAAGCTATTTTGAAAAAATAGAAAAAATGAAAGTATATATTGATAAATCAACAAAAAATAATTCTAATGAATCTGAAATACATCACAATTTCAATTTTGATAGATCCTTTAAAAATAAAATGATAATCAAAGATCCTCCAACTATTAATGAATTAAAGGATATTCTTAAAAGAATTGATAAGTTCGACGAAAAAGACTATCTAAACTGCGGAGCCTGCGGTTATAAATCCTGTATAGATAAAGCTGAAGCATGTTTTTATGGATTTTCTGACATCTCAATGTGCATGCCCTACTTAAGATCTAAAGCAGAAAGTATGCAGTCTATAATTTTTGAGAACACACCAAATTTAATTTTAATTATAGATAGAGAAATGAATATTTTAGATTATAATCCAGCCTTTAACAAAATGTTTAATAAAAACAACCTAAATATAAAAGATTACAATGTTGGAAACTATATAAATGATGATATTTTCAAAAGAGTTTTTGACAGCAAAGGAAATATTACAGGGTTAAAGGAAAGATTTAAAGAAATAGATAAAGTTTTTTTTATAAACTTAATTTATATTGAATCTGATGATGTAGTTGTATCTATAATGACAGACATAACAACAAACGAAAAAAACAAAGAAGAACTTTCCATAGTAAAAGGCCAAACATTGAAAGTTTGCCAGGAAGTAATTAATAAACAAATGAGGGCGGCTCAAGAGATAGCTTCTCTTTTAGGAGAAACAACAGCAGAAACAAAGGTTAATCTAAATAAATTGAAAAATATTGTACTTGAAGAGGATACTGATGAAAATGGAGTCTAAAGATATTTTTTTCGATATAGCAAAACATTCTTTAAACAAAGAAAACGAAGAATTATGTGGAGATAATGTTGAAATTTTTAAATCAAAAAATAGATTGACCATAGTACTTGCTGATGGCTTAGGAAGTGGTGTAAAAGCAAATATATTATCTACACTAACTACAAAAATAGCAGGTACTATGCTTCAGAAAGGAAGTTCTATAGAAGAAACAATTCATACTGTAATGAATACACTCCCGGTTTGTAATATTAGAAAAATAGCCTACTCGACTTTAGCTATAATTGATATTAATAAGAGTAAAGAAGCAACTATAATTCAGTATGATAACCCTCCAATATTCTATAAAAGAAATGGTTGTATTTTAGACCTGCCTTATAAAAAAATGATATTTGGAGATAAAATAGTTAAATTTTCTAAAATAGATGTAAAACTTGGTGATACAATGACCTTGGTATCTGATGGCGTAATACATGCGGGTATAGGTAGAATACTTAATCACGGTTGGGAGTGGAGCCACGTTTCCGATTACCTTAAGAAACAAAATATAAAAAACTCGGAAACATACAACCGTCGTCTTATAGATGCATGCAGTAATCTATACGCAGGATCCCCAGGGGATGATGCAACTTCTGTAACATTAAAAATCAGAAAACCTGAAATCACAAATATATTTACAGGACCACCTGAAAATCCTAAAAAAGATTCTCAAGTAGTAAATAAATTCTTATCTCAGGAAGGAAAAAAAATTATATGCGGTGGCACTGCAGCAAATATTTTTTCCAGAGAGACCGGAAAAGGAATAACCACCTCTTTCGATTATATTGATCCTGAAGTACCTCCAATAGGAAAAATGGAAAATGTAGATTTAGTTACTGAAGGAATATTAACCTTAAAGAAGCTACTTACAAAATTTGAATCTTACTCAAAATCAATTGAAGAAGTGTCCTTTGACAAAAAAGATGGTGCAACTTTACTGATGAAGATCTTACTTGAAGAATCAACTCATGTAAATATGTGGTTTGGTAGAGCTGTTAACCCAGCTCATCAAAACCCTGATCTTCCTGTAGATTTAAGTATTAAATTAAATATAGTAGGAAGAATTTGTAATGTTTTGAAGTCATTAGGTAAAACAGTTAATATTATTTATATTTAAGGAGTTCAATATGAGAAAATTTGAAAATCAAGTTCAACTTATAAAGTACGAATTGTTAAAAAAAGTATCTGAATATGCATTCAAGGGAACTTTAGAGGAAAATATTATGGATATTCCTAAGATGGTAAATAAAGGACCAAACCCTAGATTTAGATGCTGCGTATACCATGAAAGAGCTGTAAGTGCAGAAAGAATTCAGATGGCTTTAGGAGGGGATAAAAACAATCCTAATTTAGTTGAAGTATTAGATTCCGCCTGCGATCAGTGTCCTACTAATAGATTTACAATAACTGAAACATGCAGAGGTTGCTTATCCCACAGATGTGCCTCTTCCTGTCCAAAAAATGCAATATATGTAAAAAATCAAAAAGCCCAGATAGATTATTCTAAATGTATAGAGTGCGGTAAATGCAAAGAGTCCTGTCCTTATAATTCAATAATAGATACTATGAGGCCTTGTCAACGTGCCTGTCCTACTAATGCCATAAGTATCAATAAGATGAAAAAAGCCACTATTTCATCGGAAGACTGTATACAATGCGGTGGATGTGTTTACCAGTGTCCTTTCGGTGCAATTCAAGATAAATCAGAAATTGTTGATGTTATAAAAGAATTAAATAATTCTAAGTCAAGAGAAGATTATAATATATACGCTATTATAGCACCTTCTTTTTCTACTCAATTTAATTATATTGAGCTTGAAAAGGTAGTCAAAGGCCTTAAAATGTTGGGTTTTAAAGATGTAGTTGAAGTTTCTTTAGGAGCTGATTTAGTTACTATATGGGAAACTGAAGAGTTTAAAAAACATTTAGGAAATCATAAATATATGACTACCTCCTGCTGTCCTTCCTTTGTTAACTTTATTGACAAAAAATTTCCAGATGAAAAAAACAATGTATCAACAACTGTATCTCCAATGATAGCAATAAGTCAAGTAATCAAAAATATGGATGAATTTTCTAAAGTAGTATTTATTGGACCCTGCATTGCAAAAAAAGGAGAGAAAAACTCAAAAAAAATTAAGGGCATAACGGATTATGTACTTACTTTTGAAGAGTTAGCTGCTATTTTAGATTCGCAAAAAATTAATTTGGAAGAAATAAATCCAGCACCTTTAAACAATTCTACAGAAACGGGAAGAGGCTTTGCAGCTTCTGGAGGCGTTTCCAAAGCAATAGAAAATTATATTAAAATTAATGATATACATGTAGACTTCAAACCAGTCTTGTGTAGTGGTATAAATGAATCAAAAAAAGCATTAACAATGGCTAAGTTAGGAAAGCTTGAAGGCAACTTTATAGAAGGTATGGCCTGCCAAGGAGGTTGTATAAAAGGACCTGTAACAATGCAC
>JAABRS010000114.1 GCA_011390775.1 Clostridia bacterium
TATTTCTCTTTTTAAATTTTTTACATTTGATATTGAAAGAATAGCAATAGCTGCTTTCGGTCCTACTCCGCTTATCTTAATAAGATTTTCGAACATGTCCAGTTCCCCTTCGGTTAAAAAACCAAAGAGGTTGATTTTATCTTCTCTTACATATAAATGGGTATGTATTTTTATCTCTTCATTTAAGTTTGTATTTTCTATAGTGTTTAACGAGGTAAATATACCGTACCCAATATTATTTGACTCTACTATTATTAATTCTTCTTCAATTTTAGTAACTGTTCCTTGTAAATATGAAATCATTAATTCACCTACTTATAGTTTGTATTCATCGCTAAATCTATTTGTGTGAGCATGGCATATGCTAATTGCCAAAGCATCGGCAGCATCGTCGGGCTGTGGTATGGTTTTTAAGTTTAAAAGTAGTTTTACCATTTCCTGTACCTGTGCCTTTTCTGCCCTACCGTATCCAACTACCCCCTGTTTAACCTGTAAAGGTGTATATTCATATACAGGAACATTATTTTGTGATGCGGCTACTATATGAACTCCCCTGGCCTGGCCTACTGCTATAGCTGTCTTTACGTTCTTATTAAAGAAAAGTTCTTCAATTGCCATATGATCCGGTTTATATGTTTGTATTATCTCGCTGTATTTATCGAAAAGTTTATTTAATCTTTTTTGCATTTGCATTTTGCTTGGAGTTCTGACTACTCCGTATTTTATTACTTTAAATTTGTTACCTTCATAGTCAACTATTGCATAACCTGATATTGCGTAACCGGGATCTACTCCTAATATCCTCATTAAACTTCTTCCTCATCTATCTCAAACTCGCAGTTGTGATAGATATCCTGTACGTCATCATCATCTTCCATTACGTCTATTAGGGTATTTATTTTTTTGTATAATCCTTCATCTGTTATTTTTATTGTGGATTGAGGTATCATGGTTAATTCTGATTCTAAAATTTTGTAGTTTTCTTTTAATTGAGTTTTCACTTTATTAAAGTCTTCTACAGCTGTTGTTATTTCAAATATATCTTCTTCCTGCTTTAAATCTTCAGCCCCTGCTTCAACAGCTTCTAACATTAATTCTTCTT
The DNA here is from genome assembly GCA_011390775.1 of Clostridia bacterium. GTDB lineage: Bacteria > Bacillota > Clostridia > Tissierellales > Dethiosulfatibacteraceae > UBA8670. Next base: position 1,103 of record JAABRS010000114.1, read on the forward strand.
CGTCTACTCCATCTTTTTCTATTACAATTAGTCCAACTTTATCAAAAAGGTAAGATACACATCCTGTTGCTCCTAAGTTTCCATCATATTTGGAAAAGAAGTGTCTTATGTCTGCTGCAGTACGGTTTTTGTTGTCTGTTAAACAGTTTACTATAAAGGCTGTGCCTCCAGGTCCATAACCTTCATAGGAAATTCTTTCGAAGTCATTTCCACCAAATTCTCCTGTACCTTTCTTTATAGCTCTATCAATATTGTCGTTTGGCATATTTTCGCTTTTAGCACTTTCTATTGCATTTACTAAAGCTGAATTATATTCAGGATCATCTCCACCTTCTCTTACTGCTACAGTAATAGCTCTTGATAATTTTGTAAATATTTTCGCTCTTTTTTGATCCTGTCTACCTTTTCTATGTTTTGTATTGGCCCATTTTGAATGTCCAGCCATATAATATTCTCCTCTCTATACTATAATCTTATTTTTATATATTGATTTAAATTTTTTATCTATTTCATTAAATTCAATGTTATCAGATGTGTAGTTTATTAATTTTTCTTTTATTTTATCCAAATCTTCTTCTTGTATTAAAATCTTGAGAGTTACATCTTTTTTAAAATCTTTGTTTTTTATAATCAAATTTTCATTCTGAAGTAGATTTTCAACTCCTCCGTATTGATTATATGAAATTATAATGTCAGTTTCAACGACAATTTTTTTTGTTACGATAATATTATTATTTATAGCTTCTCTTGCTGACCCGGAATAAGCTCTTATAAGTCCACCTTTTCCAAGTTTAGTTCCACCGTAGTATCTTGTAACTGTAACTAGAAGATTTCTTAATTCTTCTGTTTTTAGATAGTTTAAAATAGGTAAGCCTGCTGTTCCTGAGGGTTCACCATCATCGTTAAATTTTTGTATCTTTGCATTCTTACCTATTATATAGGCATATGCTGTATGAGTGGCGTCATAAAATTCTTTATTTGTCTCTTCTATATGTGTTAATGCGTCTTTTTCGTTTTCACATGTAAATGCTCTACCTATAAATTTTGATTTTTTTATTTCTATTTTGCTTTCTGAGTTTTTATGAATAGTCCTGTATTCCTTCAACATTATATTCTCCATCATGTAATTTTTCCAATAATTTTTCTCTGATTTTTATTTTAAAATTTATACTTTCTTCCTGCATTTTTTTATCAATTATATTATATTTTTTCTCGATATAATTGATTTTTTTAGGTTCAGTATATTTTACAATTACATTTACTTCTATTTCACTGCCGTAGATTACTTCACATATTTTTTCCGGTACAGCTTCTATATTTATACCTTTTTTAGCCGATATAAATAATTCATATTCTTTATCTTTGTATTCTTCATTTAAACTGTCTATTTTGTTGTAAATGTTAATTATAGGAATACCTTCTACTTTTAATTCTTTTAAAATATCTTCTGTAACTTTTTTTTGTTCTTCAATATTTTCCGAATTTATATCAATTATGTTTAATATAATATCTGAATATGCTATCTCTTCTAATGTACTTTTGAAAGATTCAACTAAAAAAGTAGGTAAATTGTTTATGAATCCTACAGTATCTGTTATAACAAACTCAAGATTATGAGGGAATATTAATTTTCTGTTTTCGGTAGTTAACGTGGCAAAAAGCATATCTTTTTCAAATACTTCTTTTTGATTGACTCCGTAGCGTTTTGTCAAGGCATTTATTAATGTACTTTTACCTGCATTAGTATAACCTACTACAGCTATAGTAGGTATTTGGTTTTTCATTCTTCGTTTTCTTTTTTCTTTTCTTACTTTTCTAACTTTTTCAAGATTCTTTTTTAGCTCTTCGATCCTATTCATAATATGTCTTCTATCTGTTTCTAGTTTCTTTTCACCTGGACCTCTTGTACCGATTCCGGCACCTAGCCTTGACATGTCGATACCTTTACCTTTTAATTTTGAGTATCTGTACTCTAATTGAGCTAATTCTACTTGTATTTTACTTTCACCTGTTTTAGCTCTTAAGGCAAATATATCAAGAATTAGGTTTGTTCTATCAATAATTTTACAGTTTATTTTTTCTTCTATATTTCTTATCTGAGTATTACTTAACTCATCATTAAATATTACAGAATCTATATCTTCCATTTCTACTAGATTGTTAATTTCATCTACTTTGCCTTTACCTACATAATATTTAGAATCTATATTTTTTCTGTTTTGTTCTATTGTAAAAAATACTTTTCCTGATACTGCTTCTACCAGGCTGTTTAGCTCTTGTATATCATTACTTTTATTTCCTAAATTTACACCTACAGTAATACATTTTTCATAATTTTTTTCCATGAATTCTCCTCTTTTAAAAAACGATTTAAGAATAAATTAATGCAAAATTACCTAAAATATGGGATAATATAATTTAGATAAAAATAATTCTAATTAATATTAACATATTTCCATTGTTGTAACAAATACATATGTTTTTATTTATTATTTTTCAAATTATGTTATAATATTAATTTGTAAGATAACTGGAGGTTTTTATGACTAAAAAAAGTAAGAAAAAAAAGAATAAAAAGAGATTTAGCATAATAAAAATGATATTAATATTAATCGTTATAATAATATTTGTAGGAGCTGGTGCAACCATAGGTATTTTAACTGCTACCGTTAGAAGTGCCCCGGATATAGATCCTGCAAATATACTAAGTATGCTTTCGGAAAGTTCTGTAATTCTTGATTCTCAAGGAAATGAAGTTGAAGTAGTTCAAACTACTGAAGATAGAGAAATCATAAGCTTAGACAATATACCGGAGCATTTAACTAATGCTTTTATAGCTATTGAAGATCATCGATTTGAGGATCATATAGGTATTGATATTAGAAGAATAATAGGATCTATGATACATAATATTCAGGTAAGAGATCTAACTGCTCAAGGAGCAAGTACTATAACACAGCAATTAGCTCGAAATCTATATTTAACTCAAGATGAATCTGTTTTAGCTGCTTATGAAAGAAAATTAAAAGAGATGTATCTTGCTATCGAATTAGAAAGAGCTTTATCTAAAGATCAAATATTAGAATATTACTTAAATACGATTCCTTTAGGGCAAAGTTCATTTGGAATACAGGCTGCTTCATATACATATTTTTCGAAGGATGCAATGGATTTAAATATTGCTGAGTCTGCTTTGCTTGCAGCAGTTCCAAAGGCAGACACTAGATATGCTCCTTATAAAAGAGTTAATGTTGCAGAAACTGGAGACATACCCCAGGAAAACATAGTTGGATACGTTACTATTTCGGGAACAAAGTATGCTTGTGTATATAATCAAGATGCTGTTGATAGACAACAAGTTGTACTGGCAAGAATGCTTGAACTAGGTTTTATAAGCGATATAGAATATGAAACCGCATTAAATTACAATATAAAGGAAAATTTAAATCCCGGACAAAAGTCAAATATAGAAATCACCTCGTTTTTTTCAGATTATGTAAAAGATGAAGTAATTGATGACCTTGTTGAAGAGTACGGTTATACTCATGAACAGGCTGAAAATATTCTTTTCACCGGTGGGTTAACAATACACAGTACTATGGATATGAATATTCAAAAGATTATTGAAGAATCTTACAAGGATTTTGGGAATCAGCTGCTTGGTGATACTTCAAATGAGTCTATTCCTCTCATTCAGGAATGGAGATCTTTTTACTGGAGATACGACGGTGAAAGTGTTGGAAATTTAGATGCTGAGTACAATATACTAAATGCATCCGGACATAAAATTTATTATAAAAAAGAAAATATTTTAACTGATAATTTCGATTTATATTTAACCAGCGACGAATACAGATTTGACGAGTCAGGTAATTTAATAATAAATACTAGAAAAATTAAGATTTATTCTACGGTACTGGATATTGTGGATTACTACACGATAGAAAATGATTATTTGAAAAGCCACAACATCAGCGGATTAAATCTAGGTGGTAATTTTGAAATAATATCACAAGAAGGAACAAATGGTGAAATTCTTGTTGAAAAAAGTTATTTAGATACATTAGGTGATTTTTATAAAATAGATGATCAAAATAATTTAATTATTAGCAAGAATTATTACAGCTTTGATGAAGTAGGTGTTATACAACCTCAATCAGCTGCTGTGATAATGGACTATAGATCCGGTGAAATTAAGGGTATATTTGGCGGTAGAGACGTTACGGCAAGCAAGTCCTTTAATAGAGCGACCAGAGCCTCTAGACAACCGGGTTCTACTATTAAACCCCTATCTATATATACACCGGCTTTAGACAACGGCTATACTGCTGCATCTATAATAGATGATGTACCAAGATATAATGATGCTGGCGAAAGATGGCCTAAAAACTGGTACGAAAATCAAACATATAAATACTGGGGTTTGACTACTTTAAGAAAATCAGTAGAATACTCTTTAAATGTTAATGCGGTTTATATGCTGGAAAACATTGGAATAGATTTATCCAAAGAATATCTAGAAAGATTTGGGTTAATAGATTTAGAAAATCCTGAAAACGACACCTTTGTTTCGAGAGATGAAAATAGAGCATATAATGATGAGAATTTAGCTTCTCTTGCCTTAGGTGGTCTAACTAGAGGATTTACAACTTTAGATATGACTGCTGCATACGGAGCTATAGCAAACGACGGAACTTATGTTGAACCTATTTGCTACACTAAGGTAATAGATAGAAATGGTAAAACTATTTTAGAGAAAATACCGGAAAGAGATATAGTAGTGGATCCTGAAGTAGCCTTTATTATGGAAGATATATTAAGAACTACAGTAACCAACGGACTATCTCACAGAGCATCTCTTCCAGCAGAATATGGGATAGAGGTTGCAGGAAAAACCGGTACCACATCAGATAATGCCGATATATGGTATATGGGTTATTCTCCTTACTACGTAGGAGGCATCTGGATAGGTAATGATGATTCTCAAATAAAAGTTAATACCGGAAGTGGTTCTACATCAAGATTATGGAAAAATATAATGACGGAAGTTCATGCAGGACTAGAACCTGCTACCTTTGACGAACCTCAAGGATTGGTAAGAGCCAATGTTTGTAAGCAGTCTGGTCTATTAGCAACAGATTTATGTCAAAATGACCAGCGTGGCAGTCAGGTAATCTCAGAATATTTTGTAAACGGAACGGCTCCAACAGAGTTTTGTGATGTTCATGTAACAGAAACAGTATGTTCAGTATCTGGTATGCTTATGGGTCCATACTGTCCTCCTGATTTAGCTGAAGAAAGAGTTTTTATTAAAAATGTTAGAGATACATCCTATTCAGCAAAAATTGAAGCACTAAA
>JAABRS010000115.1 GCA_011390775.1 Clostridia bacterium
CAATCACTGAGGGTAAACCGGTAGTTACAGATATAGTCACCTATGGTTATGTCAAGGAAGAAGATATACTTGTAGATGCTGCCTCAGCTGAAAAATCTTCGGAGCATCCTTTAGCTGAATCAATTATAAATAAAGCTGAAGAAATGAAACTATCATTAAAAGATCAAAAAGATTTTGAAGCTGTACCCGGACAGGGACTTAAGGCTGTGGTTGATGGTAAGAACATTAATATCGGTAATTTGAAACTTATGAATAGTTTGAATATTAAATTAGAAAATTCTGAATTAGATGTACATAGACTATCTAAAGAAGGTAAAACTCCTTTAATAGTTGCAGATGATGATAAGGTTCTTGGAATTATAGCTGTTGCAGATACTATTAAATCTACCAGTAAACAGGCTGTAGAAGGTATGAAATCAATGGGAATTAATGTAGTAATGTTAACAGGAGACAATAAACAAACTGCGGAAGCTATAAGAAAGCAAGTAGGAATAGACCTGGCAATTTCAGACGTAATGCCTGAAGATAAAGAAAAAGAAGTCAGAAGACTTCAAGGAGAAAACCGTAGAGTTGCAATGGTAGGAGACGGTATTAACGATGCACCTGCATTAGCTAGGGCTGATGTTGGAATAGCAATAGGCGCCGGCACGGATGTGGCTATAGAATCCGCCGATATAGTACTTATGAAAAGCGACTTGTTAGATGCAGTTGGTGCAGTTCAATTGAGTAAGTCGGTAATTAGAAATATAAAACAAAATTTATTCTGGGCCTTTTTCTACAACACCTTAGGTATACCAATAGCTGCAGGATTACTTTATACAAGCTTAGGAATTAAGTTAAATCCTATGTTTGCTGCAGCGGCAATGAGTTTTAGTTCAGTAAGTGTTGTAACCAATGCTTTAAGATTAAAAGGTTTCAAACCAGTTTATGATGTAAATAAAATTAAGAACAAATACAAAAAATCTTCATCGAAAATTATTAAAAAGGAGGTAGTTGAAATGAAAAAAGAACTTATTATAGAAGGAATGACATGTAACCACTGTAAAATGAGAGTAGAAAAAGAACTTAATGCTCTTGATCAGGTTGAAAGTGTAGAAGTGATTCTTGATGAACAAAAAGCAGTAGTTGAATTTAAAGAAGAAGTATCTAAAGAGATCCTTGAAAAAGTGATAGATGAAGCTGGATACAAATTAATTGAGATTAAGTAGGTGTGAATATGCAAGCAGATAAAAAGAAAATACTAAGATATTTAAAAACTACAAAAGGTCAAATCGAAGGAATAATTAAAATGGTTGAACAGGATAGATATTGTGTAGATATTTCTACACAAGTCTTGGCAGTTCAGGCTCTTTTAAAGAAAGCAAATAATGAGGTTTTAAGATCTCATATTAACAACTGTGTTAAAGAAGCTTTTAACGAGGGTAATGGCGAGGAAAAGGTTGAAGAACTTATAAATATTTTCGACAAATATTATAAAATCTAGAAAAAAATACCGATTACAATTTTGAACATATTCTGTAATCGGTATTTTTTAAATTATACTTTTTTCAAAATTTTCTTTCTTAAATTGATTGTTGTAAAGATTATAATAGTAACCCTTTTTCTTTATGAGCTGATTGTGATTACCTTCTTCTACTATCTGGCCCTTGTTTATTACCAGTATTCTGTCTGCATTTACTATAGTAGAGAGTCGGTGGGCTATTATAAAACTTGTTCTATCTTTAAGGATTTTTTCCAAAGCCGACTGGATTTTTCTTTCAGTCTCTGTGTCAATTGATGAGGTAGCTTCATCCAGCACAAATATTGAGGGATTTCTAATTAGCGCTCTACCAAAGGATATAAGCTGTTTTTCTCCAGTTGATAGCTTTCCTCCTCCTTCACCAACCTGTGTTTCGTATTTGTTAGGAAGTTCCATTATAAATTCGTGAGCATTTACCAGTTTAGCTGCATGTATTACTTCATGATCGGTGGCATCCAGTTTACCGTACTTTAAATTATCTTTAATAGTACCGCTGAATAAATGAGGGCTTTGAAGAACATATCCTATTTTTTCATGAAGCCAGTTTATACTTCTTTCTCGGTAATCTACTCCATCAATTTTAATGCTTCCTTCAACAGGTTCGTAAAATCTGCATATTAAGTTTACGATGGTGCTTTTGCCGGAACCGGTTTCACCAACTAAGGCTACTGTTTCACCTTCTTCAATTTTAAGATTAAAATTCTCTAGAATTCTTTCCTTTTCGTTGTAGTAGAAGGTTACATCTTCAAAGGCAATATTTCCTTTAATTGATTCCCAGTTTTCTTCTTTTGGAGAAAGAATGTCTCCGTATTTTTTAAGAATTTCTTCTTTATCTTTTACATCCGGGTCTATATCTATCAAGGACAAAACCCTTTCTGCAGAAGCTTGTGCCTGTTGGAATTGTGCTAATACTCTTGCTACCTCTCTTACCGGCTCGAAAAATTGAGTTGCATATGAAATAAACAGTACCAGTACACCGTAGGTTACGGTTCCGGCAACTACTCCTTCTCCACCTTTCCAAACTATTAGTGATATACCTATACTTGATAGGGAAAGAACAATAGGCAGAAAGAGCGCAGAAAAAACGGCTGCTCTTACAGAGTGAGTTTTCATATCTCCAGTTAGTTCTTTAAAACTATTTAGATTTTTCTCTTCTGCTACCAATGTTTTAGTGGTTTTAGCACCTGAGATTCCTTCACTAAAAGCTCCTGTGATTTTAGAGTTTATTTTTCTAACTATTCTAAATGCTTTTAGTATTATTCGTTGGAAATATATACTTACAATAATTAACAAAGGTATTACAGCTAATGTGTATAATGCTAATCTCCAGTTACTAACCAGCATAAAAATACTTATGGTTATCATCATAGTAGTTCCCCATACTACATCAACAATCCCCCAGGAAATAACCTCGCCTAATCTTCTTATATCCGAGGTCATCCTGGCCATTATCCAACCATTTTGGGTTTTATCGTAGTAGGATAAAGATAACTTTTGAAGTTTGTCAAAGGCTTCTTCTCTAATGTCGTAGGTCAACTCCATTTCCATTCTACCGGCTAAAGCGATAAATATGAAAACATTAACGGAGAACCATACTGCCAGTCCTGCAAATTTAAGTATAAAAATATTAAGGCCTTCAGTAGTATTAGGAACTATAAAATCATCTATGGCAATTCTAGTCATCTGAGGAAGTAAAGCATCAGCTACTGCAATGGATATCATAAAAAATATTAATCCTATGGTTGTTACTTTATATCTAAGGAGGTATTTAAATAATCTTTTCCAAGTATTTACATCAAATTTTTTATCATATTCCTGTTCTTTAAATCCCATTTTTTTCCCTCCCTTCAACTTCTATTTCATATTCTTTAACATTTTGTATGTCGTATATTCGCTTGTATATTCCTTCTTTATTTATTAAATCATCATGTTTACCCATTTCTTTAATCTGTCCTTTTTCAAGAACTATTATCTTATCTGCATCATATATAGATGAAATTCTATGGGATATTATGAAGGTTGTAACATCTTTTTTTCTTTCTCTAAGAGCTTTTCTTATAGCAATATCTGTTTCTGTATCTACAGCACTTAAAGAATCATCAAATATTAATATAGGGTAGTTGTTGATTATAGTTCTTGCTATTGCAATTCTCTGTTTTTGACCTCCAGACAGAGTAACACCTTTTTCTCCTATTAAAGTATCATAACCTTGATCAAATTCTTTCACTACATGATGCACGGAAGCTATTCTAGCTGCCTCATATATATCTTTTGGATTGTTTTCATTTTGAAAACTTATGTTTTTTTGTATGGTTGTAGAGTAAAGGAAAGGCTCCTGCAGGACTATTCCTACATTTTTTCTAAGCCATTTTTTTTCAATTGTATTTATATTGTGTCCGTCTATTACAATTTCACCTTTTTTTATATCATATAATCTTGGTAAAAGATGAACTAGAGAAGACTTACCGGAGCCTGTTTTCCCAACAATTGCAACGGTTTCTCCCTTATCTACATTAAATGATACATTTTTTAATACTTTATGGGTCTCGTCATCAGGGTATTCAAAACTAACATTTTTAAATTCTATACTTCCCTTTATCTCAGGCTTAATCTCTCCCGATTTTTCTTCTTCTCTTTCTTCATCTAGAATTTCTTGAATCCTTTCACTAGATACCAGGGCCTTTCCTAAATCCGCCAATATTCTTCCCAACTGTTTAATAGGCCAGATGATTCTAAAAATATAGTTAATAAAGACAACTGCCGTTCCTAAAGTTATAACTCCTAGATTTGTGTAGTATATACTGGCTACAACAACTAAAGCAATTTGTGTTATAGTCATGAAATCCGAGATAGACCAGTAGTAAGCCAGATTCATGATAACCTTGTAGGTTTTTTTCTTGTACTGTAAATTCTTTTCTTTAAATTTTTCAATTTCAAATTTTTCTCTACCGAAAGCTTTTACAACTCTTACTCCATTTAGGTTTTCCTGGATAACTGTGGAAAGTTCTGCTTCAGATTCATCTGATATTTTAAAGCTTTTTTGAATTATTTTAAAATATATAAATGAAAATATAAATATAAATGGGGTCGTAACCATAGCTATCATCGTAAGTTGAACGTTTAAATTAAGCATTACGTATAGAGAAATTCCCACCATAAAAATTGCTCTTCCTACTTCTACCATCTGAACAGATAGGAATCTTCTAATAGTTTCAACATCCGAAGTACTTCTCTGTATTAAATCTCCTGTATCCGCATTTTTATGGTAGGCATAATCCAGATGCTGTATATGATCGTAAAGTTTTTCTCTTAAATTTTTTGCTACGTCTTCTGAAGCTTCAGCAGATAATTTCCCTTTATAGTATAGAAATACACCCTGGACTACTGTTATTAGGATAATTAATATTCCACAAATCCACAGATTATCTATCAGATAACTGCTTCCTCCTAAAAATCCAAAGAGTCTTTCTACAAATATGTTTCCTTCTACTTCTTTACCAACTAATATATAGTCTATAACTACTTGAAGTATTAAAGGTATGGTTAGAGAAAATGCTACTGCTAAACCTGTAGCAATAATTGATAATAAGTATTTAATTTTGTTATTGTTCATATAATTCCATAATAGATTAAAATTTTTCATAATTCACCTCATTAAAAAACCGTAGAGTTTTACCCCTACGGTTAAAATATTTAAAAATAAAAAAACCGTAGGCACACAACCTACGGTAGAATAGACTATTATTATAGTATATTAGTTCCGGAGGATTGTGAGTTTAATTCCAAAAAAGACGCACTTATGCCTGAAATAGTTACATAATCTGCATTTTTAATTACTTGCTTATAACTTATTCTTAACATAATTTCTCCTCCTTTTTTTGTTTTACCACTATAAGATTATTATAAATTTATTATCCTGTCAAGGAATTTATGAATATGTATTTATTATGTAATATTTATAAGTTTCTGCTTCCCGGTTTTACTGCCTTACTATTTTCTCTGCACATTGGGCAGTCTTTTTCTTCATAAGTTTCAAAGAAAAGCTCTATACTACTGTAAATAGGTATGTCTAAAACACTTACCTTTCTATCTACCAAACATCCTATCCCAACTACTTTTCCTCCAAGGTTTTCTAATACTTCTGCAGTTTCAAGAGAGGATTTTCCTGTAGTTACAACATCTTCCATTATCAAGATTTTTTCACCTTTTTTTATTTCAAAACCTCTTCTTAAAGTCATTTCACCCTCAATTCTCTCTGTGAAAATTGTTCTGATACCCAGCTGTCTACCTAATTCATAGGCAGGTCTTATGCCCCCCATTGCCGGTCCTACTATCAGCTCTATATCTAAATTCTTTACCTTGTCAGCTACTAAAGATACCATTTTTTCTGCTTTATCAGTATACTGCATTAACTTTGCACACTGAACGTATTTAGGACTGTGCTTTCCTGAAGATAATAAAAAATGTCCTTCTAATAAAGCTTCACTTTCTTTTAATAATTTTAATCCATCTACCATTTTTCCACTCCTTAAATTATTCCTATTATTTTATTTATATCTTCGATATTTTCTTTTAATAAAAATACCTCTATTTCATTAATAATATCTATACATATATCCGGTTTCATAAAGTTGGCTGTACCTACCTGTATCAGAGAAGCGCCTGCCATAAGAAATTCAACTGCATCTCTTCCCGAGCTTATACCTCCAACTCCGCATATGGGTATATTAACCTTTTGTGCCGCTTCATGTACCATTCTTAAAGCAATTGGCTTAATTGCCGGTCCGGATACTCCTGCATATTTGTTGTTAAATACTGGTTTTCTTTTATCTATATCTATAGCCATTCCACTGAGAGTGTTTATAAGGGAAAGTGCATCTGCGCCTGCTTCTTCACAAGCTCTTGC
>JAABRS010000116.1 GCA_011390775.1 Clostridia bacterium
TACTACTGTAAGGTCGGCATCTTTACTAGGCGCTGATATTACTACTTTTTTAGCCCCTGCTTCAATATGTTTCGATGCACTCTTTTTATCTGTGAATTTTCCCGTTGATTCTATTACAATATCCACTCCCAATTCATTCCAAGGTAGTTTGGTTAAGTCTCTTTCATTTGTTATCTTAACTCTATGACCTTTATATAAATAGAAATCATCCTCCACCTTTATATTGCCTTCAAATTTTCCATATATGGAATCATGAATAAAATTGAATAATCCTTCTTTTGGATTTTTAATACCATTTAAGGCTACTATATCAATATGGTCAGAACCTTTTTCTAAAAAGGCTCTGAAAGCACAACGTCCAATTCTACCAAACCCATTAATAGCTACTTTCTTTTTCATACATACCTCCTATGACCAAGACATAATATGTCCCGATTTTTTCTTCAATTATATAATAACATAAATAATGTATTAATCAAGTATTAATTAATATTATTAAGTTTTTTATATATTATGCTTAATTATAGACCCTTAGGGACTTATATAGTCCCTTTTTTTAAAAATAAAAACTCTCATTAGATGAGAGTTTTTATTTTATTTAGGTATAAACCCTATTTTTTTATGAACTTTTCTTAAAGTCTTCATTGCAGAATATTGTGCTTTTTCTGCTCCATCTTTATATACTTTTTCTAAATATGTCTTATCCTTAACTAATCTTTCTGATTCTTCTCTTATAGGTCTCAGTTTTTCTATAACTACCTCTGCTGTATCTTCTTTTAAATCAGCATATCCTTTTCCACTATATTTTTCTAATATTTCATCAACAGATTCTTCAGTTAGTTTCGAATAAATTGTAATTAGGTTTTTTATACCTAATTGATTATCTGTATAGTTGATTTCCCCAACTGAATCTGTAACAGCCCTTTTGAATTTTCTCATAATTTTATCCGGACTATCATTTAACAGTATGTATCCATTTTCGTTATCATCAGATTTAGACATTTTACTTTCAGGATCCTGTAAGCTCATGATTTTTGCACCTACTTTTGATATGTATGGTTCCGGAACCTTGAATGTTGGACTGTATCTATTGTTAAATCTTTGAGCTATATCTCTACTCAACTCAAGATGCTGCCTCTGATCTTCTCCTACTGGTACAAGATCAGTTTGATAAAGCAAAATATCTGCTGCCATTAATACTGGATAATCAAATAGGCCCGCATTAATGTTGGAAGAATTTTTTTGAGATTTATCTTTGAACTGAGTCATTCTGCTTAGTTCTCCAAAATATGTGTAACAGTTTAGTACCCAACTCAATTCAGCATGGGCAGGTACGTGGGATTGAATAAACAGTGTGTTTTTTTCAGGATCAAGTCCAGATGCAATATAATTTGCAAGCACTTCCAATGTGTTTTTTCTAAGATCCTTTGGTTCTTTATCTACAGTTATCGCATGCATATCGACTATACAGTAGTAACTTTCATATTGTTCTTGTAATGAGACCCAATTTTTTAGAGCTCCTATATAATTACCTAGAGTAAGTGACCCTGATGGTTGTATTCCGCTGAAAATAATCTTTTTATCCGTCATTATTTAACCTCCGATTTATTGTTTGAATTTTTTATTTATATAATCATAAAGCACCACTATACCACTTATAAAAATATTTAGATAATAAACTACTAATCGCCATGTAAGAATAGCGAAAGGAAGCAACCCTCCTGTAAAATAATATCTGTAAAGTAGATAAAATCCTCCTTCTGCAGCTCCAGCTGTTCCAGGAGTTGGAATAAAAACTACTGACATATTCAGTATAGCTTGCATTGACATTATTTGTAATGGAGTCGCTTCATTTAATCCTACGCTTCTATAAATACAGTAAGTTATGAAATAATAGGCAGTCATTTGCATAAAAGATAAAAAAGCTGTTTCTAGAAATAGAACTTTGTTTTCCCACATTACTCTTAATGAATCGTAATAATTTTCGAAATAATCTAATGCTTTTTTATTTACACTTTCTAAATCTTTTACTACCTTCAATCTGTGTGCTACTCTTATACCCCAAAATATCATTTTTTCAAAAATATTTTTATTAAGAAATAGTACAGATATAAGTATTATAAGACCTATATTTAAAAGTAAGCCTATAGTTACTAATGGTATAGCCGCTTTAAGTTTTCCAAGAATTAATCTTATATTTATTGATATCATAAACAAAGAATATATGCCTAGTACAACCTGGTATACTATAAATTTATAAAAAAGCAGTGAGGTGGTTTTACTGATATCATATCCTTCACTTGTCATTAAATATGCTTGAGCTGGTTGTCCACCAGAGTAAAACGGAGTTATCAAGTTATAATATCTACCTATTAAGCAGTATTTCATTGCTTTTAAAAAATTCATCTTCATATCTACTGAATTAGCGAAAAATATCATGATAATACCTTCACAAATCCAGTTTACCGTCATAGATATTAATGCAAGTATAATAAAATACTTATCTAAGTTATTTTTTAACTTGTTGAAATCTTCCGGAGTATAAGCTCCCAGCAAAATATTAATTGTTACTATACTAAGTATTGTTATAATTATAATATTTATTATTTTTTTATTCATTTTAAACAGTCCAAACTTAGAGAATTATATCAAAAAAAACTTCTTATTTCAACCTCTTAGTCTTTGGTAATTTTATTATGAATTCTGTTTCTTTTTTGTTGTTATTATTTAAATATATTTTTCCATTATGTGCTTCAACAATACCTTTAACTATTGAAAGTCCTAACCCTGCTCCCCCAGTTTCTCTGTTTCTAGATTTTTCTTCTCTGTAAAATCTTTCAAATATAAAATCTTTTGATAATTCGGATATTCCTATCCCTCTATCAATAACTTTTATTATTATATTATTCTTAACATCTTCTACAACAACCCTTATATATACTTTATCTTTACTGTACTTTTCAGCATTTGAAAACAAATTCAAAAGCACCTGTTTAAACTTGTTTTTATCTATCCTTAATATTATCTTGCTTTCGGATTTATCAAGAAAATCTACTGTTATATCTTCTTTATTGTATGAATCTCTAAAACTAATTAATTCCCCTTTAACAAATTCTGATATATCGGTTTCCGTAAGATTTAGTTCTAAGTTGTAATTTGAAATATCTGTTAGATTTTCTAAATCCTTAGCTAAATTTGAAAGTCTTAGTACTTCCTGCCTAACTTCCTCCAATTTCTCTTCATTTATTTCTATAATTCCATCCTGCATAGCTTCAATTTGATTTTGCATAATATTTAATGGTGTCCTCAGTTCATGGGATACGTCTGAAGTTAATCTAATTCTCAAATTTTCTTGAGCCTCAAGTGTCTTACCTAATGAGTTAATTGTTTTTAAAAGTTCATCAAGTTCATATGTGTTGGTTTTTTCTTTTAGTTCCCAGTCTTGTTTTTTATCTCTAATTTTTTCAGCTGATTCCTTTATTTTTAAAATTGGTTTAGATATTTGTTTTGAAAACAGAATACTAATTAATATAGTTATTAATACTGCTATCAGTGTGATCATTAGTATGCCGTTATTTAAATCATCCTGGAAATTTATGTCTTCTTCTGAAAGATTATATCTTCCTAATCTTCCTATTTGAAGAGTTCCGTAATTTTCACCATCAACACTTATTTCATAATTATTATAGGTTATATTGTCAGCTTGACCTCTGCCTTGACCCATGCCCATATTTCCTCCAGGCATTTTCATAGTCAATTCCCATGTTAGATTGCCTTGATTGTCTAAAAATTTTAATTCTACTCTATCTTTTATAGAACTTTGTATTAGTCTTATATCTTCATTTCTAATTATACCATTATTTTCTTGATATATTTCTTCTATCAAGTTTATATATTCTCTATCTTCACTATCTACTGTATTTATTTTATAATTTTCAAAGGAAGCATTAAAAATATATTTAGATGTAGTAAAGAAAAGTAAAATTAAAATTAATGCTAATGCAGAAAAATAAATAAACATTTTTTTACTTAATTTCATTTTATTAAAATTCTCCTTCGAATTTATATCCTAAGCCGAAAACGGTTATTACATATTTTGGATTTTTGGGATCATCTTCTATTTTCTTTCTAATATTTTTTATGTGAGTATCAATTGTTCTGTCGTAGCCATCAAACTCAATGCCAAAAACTTTCTGTATTATTATATCTCTAGATAAATTAATATTTTCATTTTCAGCCATATAGGTAAGAAGTTTGTATTCTGCCGCAGTTAAACTTACTTCCTTTTGATTCTTATACACAATTTTAGCTTTTTTGTTTATTACTAAATCTTTGTTATTATATGACAAGATATCCTCTAAGCTTTTATTACTTCCATATCTCTTTAAAATTACTTTTATTCTCATCATAAGTTCTCTAGGACTAAAGGGTTTAATTAAATAATCATCTGCACCTAAAGATAATCCTTCTATTCTTTCATCAACAGAACTTTTAGCTGTAAGCATAACAACCGGAACATCACTTTCCTTCTTTATTTCTCTACATATTTCTTCACCACTTATATCTGGGAGCATAAGGTCTAAAACCACTAAATCAGGACTATATTCATAAAATTTATCCAATCCTTCTTCGCCTCTTAAAGACACAATAGGTTCAAAACCTTCTTTTTCTAGATAGTTTTTAACAATATCCAACACTTTTTCTTCATCTTCTATTACTAAAATTTTTTTCAATTAAATCACCAACTTTTGTTTGTTAATTAATTCTATATTATTTTGAAATTAAATTCAATTTTTAATTGACAAGGTAAGAATCTATAGGTATAATAACATTGCTTGTTTAGTATTTATAAACTTTATGTTTAAAAAAAGGGGTGCTCCATGAATATTGGAAAAAACATTAAAGATTTAAGATTTAAGAACGGATTAACTCAAGAAGAGCTTGCGGATAGATGTGAGTTGACAAAGGGTTATATTTCTCAAATCGAAAGAAATTTAACTTCACCTTCTATATCAACATTAATTGATATATTGGATTGTTTAGGTACTGATCTAAATAATTTTTTTAGTAAGGAAGAAACCGACAAAATTGTTTATACTGAAGAAGATTATTTCGTTAAAAATTTCGATGATGATAATAAAATAAACTGGTTAATATCAAATTCTCAAAAATATTCTATGGAACCAATTTTATTAGAACTTAAATCAGGCGGAAAAACAAAGATTGACAGTCCTCATAATGGAGAAGAATTTGGATATGTATTAAAAGGAATCATAACTTTAAATTACGACGGAAAGAAATACAAGATAAAAAAAGGACAAAGTTTTTATTATCTTTGTAACAAGGATCATCACATTGAAAACAATGGAAAATATGATGCGGAAGTTTTATGGATTAGTTCTCCACCATATTTTTAGGAGGCATAAATGAAAGAATCAATAATAGAATTAAAGAACATTGTAAAAAAATACAACGATATAAAAGTATTAAACGAAGTAAGTTTTAAAGTATACAAAAATGAATTTGTTACATTACTAGGCCCAAGCGGATGTGGTAAGACTACAACTTTAAGAATCATAGGAGGTTTCGAAAAAACAAATGAAGGAACTGTTTCTTTTGAAGGAGAAAATATAAACAACATTCCTCCTTATAAAAGGCAGATAAATACGGTTTTTCAAAATTATGCTTTATTTCCACATATGAATGTATTCGAAAATATAGCTTTTGGTTTAAAAATCAAAAAACTTAACACTGAAATTATTGAAAAGAAAGTAAAAAGAATTCTTAAATTAGTTGGTCTGGAAAAATTCGAGAAAAGAGAGATAGATTCTCTATCCGGAGGACAGCAGCAGAGAATAGCCATTGCCAGAGCACTAGTTAACGAACCCAAAGTACTTCTTTTGGATGAACCTTTAGGAGCTTTAGATTTAAAATTAAGAAAAGATATGCAGGTTGAATTAAAAAACATACAAAAAACTTTAGGTATTACTTTTATATATGTAACCCATGATCAAGAAGAAGCATTAACAATGTCTGATAGAATTATAGTTATGAAATCTGGAAACATTCAGCAAATTGGTTCACCTATAAATATTTACAATGAACCAGTTAATTCCTTCGTTGCTGATTTTATTGGAGAAAGTAACATCATTTCAGGAATTATGAAAGATGATTATCAGGTAAGTTTTTTAGGAAAAGTTTTTGAATGTGTTGATTATGGATTCAAGAAGATGGAAAAAATTAATATTGTTATCAGACCGGAAGACATCGATATAGTAAAAAAGGACTCTGGTTTACTTAACGGAGAAGTTAAGTCAGTAGTATTTAAAGGAGTTCACTATGAAATAGGAGTTGTTTCTAAAAATTTTGAATTTCTAGTACAAAGTACAAAATCAAGTAAAGTAGGAAATACCATAGG
>JAABRS010000117.1 GCA_011390775.1 Clostridia bacterium
TTAATAAAATTTGGTAAGGCAACATATCGGAAAATGGTCCAAAATTTAATCTGGGCTTCCGGATATAATATAATAGCGATACCCCTTGCTGCAGGTGTTTTATATGGCTTTGGAATTTTGATCTCGCCAGCTGTGGGAGCTCTTCTGATGTCTTTAAGTACGGTAATAGTTGCTGTAAATGCTAAGTTATTAAAAGTAGAATAACCTTAAAATTTTTAATATATTGATTCAATACATAAAATTAGACTGCCTTTAGTAGGGCAGTCTTTTAGACATTAGGTTCAAATATTACTGTATTTAAATTACATAATTTTTAATAATCGAAAATTTCATAATCATCAGGTATTATAAATTCATCATCGGATACACCACCAATTTTAAGATTGCTGACCTCCATTACAGCATTCATTTCCTCAGTACCGCCGGATACTTCTGTTTTCATTGCTATTCCATATTCTTCATGAATCCATACCTTACTTAATGTATTATCTTCAGAAAAAGTTGATTCAATTACGTAGCAAGGTTCTCCATTTACTGTTTCTTTTCCTAAATATTTAAAACTTTCATCATTCTCAAAGTCAAAATTATCCGTATCGCCAAAACCAGAAAGACCCTCTATAGAATCTCCTTCTGTATCTTCTACATAAGTGCTTCTATAAGCAGTTTTTGATTCCGGATCCAGATTAGTCATAGAATCTTCAGTCCAAATTAGTATGTATGGTACCCCATCTTGTTCTCCTTCTATTTTCATATTTTCACCTTTAAACCAAAAATTTTGTGTTGATGTGTAATCTCCCGTTTCAATAGTCTGTTCATAATAATACTCAGCAGGTTCATCTAGATTAGATAAAAGTGAAGAAACATCCTCTTCCGACATAATATCTCCATCATCAGATTCATCATTGCTTTCATTATCATCGACTTCATCTGTCGCATCTTCATCTTCTTCATTGTTAGCTGTATTTTCTTCTTCGTCAACATCAGTTTCCATTTCCTCGTTATTTTCTTCGATATTTTCGTCACCTGAACCACAGGATGTAACGAAAAGCATTAAAGAAAAAACTATTAGAAGTATTAGAAACAACATCCAATGGGATTTTTGATTCTTTTTTTTCATATTTCTCTTCCTTTCATAATTAAAATGTTAGGCAATTTTTTTCTGCATCTAAAAAATTTGATGGATACTATAATTTATTCTTGGGTGTAATGCTCTATATATAATAAATATACCCTATATGATAAAAATCAATCAAAATCTAAAAAAATCTTTAATAAAAGAAACTTTGAAAAACATATTGCCTAATATTGGGCAGCCCACTTGATAAAAATTGGGCAATATAGTATGATTAAGGTACATAAATTAAATAAAAACATTGATATTGCAAGGCTTAAAAATCATAATTTTGTGGCACGATACTTGCAATATATTTATATGAAAAGAATTGTCAAAAATTTTAGGAGGTATTAATTATGAAAAAAGGAAACCCATATGGAACTCACAGAGTATTAGAGCCAAAAGGAGTACTACCACAACCGGCATTAAAAATTGATAACACAATGGAAATTTACGACAACGAAATATTAATAGACGTACAAACATTAAATGTGGATTCAGCAAGTTTTACCCAGATAAAAGACCAGGCAGAAGGTAAAGAAGAGAAGATTAAAGAGATTATGAAGGGTATAGTAGCTGAAAGAGGTAAACATCAAAATCCTGTTACTGGTTCTGGAGGAATGCTTATAGGAACAGTGAAAGAAATAGGACCGGCACTTAAGGACAGAGATTTAAAAGTTGGAGACAAAATAGCAACTCTAGTTTCACTATCATTAACACCACTAAGAATTGACGAAATCATAGGAATGAGAAAGGATATCGATCAGGTTGATATCAAAGGACAAGCGATACTATTTGAGAGCGGAATATATGCAAAAATACCTACAGATTTACCTGAAAATCTAGCTTTATCAGTACTTGATGTAGCAGGAGCACCAGCGCAAACAGCTAAATTAGTAAAACCTGGCGACACAGTTTTAGTAGTAGGTGGAGCAGGAAAATCAGGAATGCTTTGCTTATATGAAGCAAAGAAAAGAGCTGGAATTACAGGAAAAGTAATATGTATGGCTCATAGAGAAAGTTCATTAGAAAAAGTTAAAAAACTTAATTTAGCAGACGAATATATAGTAGGAGAAGCTACTGATGCAGTAGGAGTATATGAAAAAGTTAGCGAACTTACTGACGGCGAGCTTTGTGATTTAGTTATAAACTGTGTAAGTAGACCAAACTGTGAAATGTCAAGTATATTATCATGTAAAGACGATGGTACTGTTTACTATTTCTCAATGGCAACTTCTTTCACAAAAGCAGCATTAGGAGCAGAAGGTGTTGGAAAAGATGTAAATATGATTATTGGAAATGGATATACAAAAGATCATGCAGAAATTTCACTACAGATTATGAGAGAAAGCGAAGGACTTAGAAAACTTTACCAGGAAATATATGCATAAATACAGACATTAACATAAATAAAAACATATGGAAAGAGGAGAAAAAATGGCTTATTATAATGAAATACCTTTATGGAAAGATGTAAAGGCAGAAGAATGGGATGACTGGAAATGGCAGGTAAGAAACAGAATCAATACTGTTGAACAGCTTAAAGAAATAATAAATTTAACACAGCAGGAAGAAGAAGACATAAAGAAAGTATTAGATAAATTTAGAATGGGAATCACACCTTACTATGCAGCACAAATGGATAAAGAAGATCATAATTGTCCAGTAAGAATGCAGGCAGTTCCTACAATAGCAGAAACTCACGTAGGAGCAGCAGATATGACAGACCCACTTAGTGAAGATGAAGATTCACCGGTAGAAGGATTAACTCACAGATATCCTGATAGAGTTCTTTTCCTTGTAACAGATCAGTGCTCCATGTACTGCAGACACTGTACAAGAAGAAGATTTGCAGGACAGCAGGATAAAGCAGTATCTACAGACAAAATAGATAAGCAGATAGAATATATAAGAAACACACCGGAAGTAAGAGATGTACTACTTTCAGGAGGAGACGCACTGCTTATATCCGATGAAAAGTTAGAATACATAATTAAAAAACTAAGAGAAATACCTCACGTAGAAATCATAAGGATAGGATCAAGAACTCCCGTTGTTTGTCCTCAGAGAATTACTGATGATTTAGTAAATATGCTTAAAAAATATCATCCAATATGGTTAAATACTCACTACAATCATCCTAAAGAAATAACTCCGGAAAGTACAGCAGCAATAGCTAAGATGGCAGATGCTGGAATTCCTTTAGGAAATCAGTCGGTACTTTTAAGAGGAGTAAACGATTGTGTGCATGTAATGAAGGACTTAGTGCAGAAGCTGGTTAAAATAAGAGTAAGACCTTATTATATATATCAGTGTGACCTTTCATTAGGTATAGAACATTTCAGAACTCCAGTAGCTAAAGGAATTGAAATAATTGAAGGATTAAGAGGACATACTTCAGGTTATGCGGTACCAACATTTATTGTGGATGCACCTGGTGGCGGAGGTAAAATTCCTGTAATGCCAAACTACGTATTATCTAGAAGTTCAGATAAGCTAATTCTTAGAAACTACGAAGGAGTTATTACAACATATACTGAACCTCATTTGCCAGAAATGGAATGCAACTGCGATGTATGTCAAGGCAAGAAAGAAAGTCATTTATCAGGTGTGGCATCATTACTTGCTGGAGATAAACTTACATTAGAACCTAGTCATTTAGCAAGAAAAGAAAGAGCTAGAAAAAGAAAAGAAAAGAAATAAAAGGATATATATATGAGATTAATTCAGGATATTAAAGAAAACTATAAAACCCTTTCTATAATAGGACTGGCAAAAAATTCAGGGAAAACCGAAACCCTGAATTATCTCATTCATGAAGCAAAAAAAATAAACTTAAAACTGGGCATCACATCAACGGGAAGAGATGGAGAAAAAACAGATTTAGTTACAGAAACTGAAAAACCTACAATATACGTTGAGGAAGGTATGATAATAGCAACAGGACGTAAAACTTTATACCTTACAGATGCTGGTCTTGAGCTTTTAGAAGATACGGATATTATTACACCAATGGGTAGAATAATGATATGTAGAGTAGTTCAGGAAGGCGAAATACAAATAGCTGGACCTATAAACTCTACAGACATGCAGAAGATAATTAAAATGTTGTGGAAATACGACATAAACAATGTCTTTATAGATGGCGCAGTAGATAGAAAAACCGTATCTTCTCCATTAATTACTGATGGTTGTATAATAGCAGCAGGAGCAGTTTTAAGTAGAGATGTAAAAAAAGTAGTAGAAAAAACATCTCATATAATTGAATGCTACTCTCTTCCGGAAGTTGAAGATGAACAATTGAGAAAACTTCTTGAAAAAGTGGACACTACTGCAGTAATCAACAAAGACTATGAGTTTGAAAAACTGGATGTTAAGACAGGATTAGGAAACGGTTCTAAAATTAAAAATGCTGTAAATAAGGATACAAAATACGTTTTTATAGATGGAGCATTAACCTCATCTCTTCTTAAAAACTTGGTAGATAAAGATGGACTTAATTACATTATAATTTTAAGAGATGGAACTAAAATTTTTACAGAACCCTACACATGGAACAATCTAAAAAGACAGGGAATGAAAATAAATGTCCTTAAAAAAATCAACATAGCGGCTGTTACAGTAAATCCGGTTTCACCTTACGGTTATGTTTTAAGAAGTGAAGATATGATAAAAGGTATAAAAAGAAATACAAAAATCAGAGTATTTGATGTTGAAAAAGGGGGAGAAGATATTGATAATTAGTAAAAATACTATTAAAAATCTAGACTTTCAGTATATTTTAAATATGATTGAACCTTACTCTCCTTACGGAATAAAAAAGAAGAAAAAAATGCGTACTTTTATACCAGGTGAAGAAGGTCAGCTAATTGAAGAACTAAATAAGGTAGAATTTTTCTTGAAACATAAAAAAAGAGATGAAATGAAAAACATACTAGCTCATTTTAAGGAAATAGGTGAATCTATAGAAAAATCAAAAAAAGGATATGTACTATTGACTGTGGAGCTATTCGAAATCAAGAATTTTCTTATTCAGGTAAACAAGTTAATAGAAGCTGTAAATGCCGATTTAGATCCCGAAAGTATAAAATTTAACTTTGAAGATATTGAATTAAAAAGATTAGCGGAACTTGAAAAATCCTTAGATCCTAAAGAAGATAGACTAAACACTTTTTACATATATGATGAATACTCTAAAAAACTTATAAACCTTAGAAATAGAAAACGTAAGTTAAAAAGAGAAATGAAGGAAGAAAAAGAAAAAATTAAAGAAAAAATAAAGAAAGAATACGACTTAAATTTAAACCTCAAGGATGAAGTAGTTATAAGTAAGGCAGAAAAAAACCTTATCGAAAAAATAGAATCAGGAGAATACTTAACATTTTCATCAGAAAACTATTTAAATCATATTTATGCTTTAAGAAAGACAAAAAAAATACTTCTTCTTGAAAGTAAATATGATGAAATGAAGTCCTTAGAGGATAAAGAAGAAAAGAGAATAAGAAAAAATCTTTCTAAATTAGTTTCTGAAAGTTACGATAGTTTGAAATGGAATATTGAAACTGTAGGAAATATAGATCTGGTTCTGGCAAAATCAGAAGAAGCGAAACAAACAGAATCCACTAAACCAAAAGTGGTAACGGAAAACATATTAAAAATTAAAAATGGAAGACATTTGAAAACTGAAAAATTTCTTCATGAAAAAGGAAATGAGTATACCCCTATAACGGTGGAGTTATATCCAGGCACCACATGTATTACCGGTGCAAACATGGGTGGTAAGACGGTAACCTTAAAAATGGTTGGACAGGTTATGGCAGCTATAGCTTTTGGACTTTATGTACCCTGTGAAAAATTAGAAGCAGGTCTTAGAAACTTTATTTACATATCCACTGGAGATGAGCAATCTGTAGAAAGAGGATTAAGTACCTTTGGAGCTGAAATTTCAAGCCTGAAAGAAGTACTGGAAAGAGAAGAAGGTAGAGGTCTCATACTTATAGATGAGCTGGCAGGAGGTACTAATCCTAAAGAAGGGTATGCTATAACGAAAACCATAATAGAATACTTAAACGAAAAAGACTCTATATCAATAATTACAACCCACTTTGATAAGTCAGCAGAAGGAGAAGATATATTGAAACTTCAGGTTTCAGGGTTATCCGCAATAGATGAAAAT
>JAABRS010000118.1 GCA_011390775.1 Clostridia bacterium
CATGTTTTCTGTTGAAGACATATGGATTCCAGCGTCCTCAGATTTTGCAAGGATTTTCAAGTTAGGCACTTTTTTTAGTTCTTCTTCTGAAATTTGAGTATGTCGCGAGTGAGGAGCATAAAATTCATCGTCGAAACCTCTCATAAGTCTAAAAGTCGGTTCTATAACCTGGTGGGAGAAGACTCCGAATAATTTTTTATCTAAAAAATATCTCTTAACTTTATAATGGTGATAAAGAGCTGCTTGGGCTGCCCAGCAGAGATGTATAGTGCTGAAAACATTAGTTTTGGTAAAATCTAAAATTTCTTTAAATTCCTCCCAGTAATCTACTTCCTCATAAGGTATGGTTTCCACAGGAGCTCCAGTAATAATCATCCCGTCAAATTTTTGTTTTTTAATATCATCAAAGGTTTTATAAAAATTATTAAGATGGTCTATTTTTGTATTTTTTGTTTCATGGGATTCCATATGAAGCAGTTGCAACTCAACCTGCAAGGGAGTATTAGCAAGCATTCTAATAAGTTGGGTTTCTGTTTCTATTTTTTTAGGCATAAGGTTTACTACTGCAATTTTTAATGGTCTAATATCCTGGGTTTGTGCTCTTAGATTCTTCATTACAAATACATTTTCTTTTTTTAAAGTTGAATAAGCAGGAAGTTTATCTGATATAATTATAGGCATTTAACCACTTCCTTAATTGCTCTGTTGAAATCTTTTATTATATCATCTATGTTTTCAATTCCTACAGATACTCTTATTAAATCTGGCAGTACTCCTGATTTAATTTGTTCTGCTTCTGTAAGCTGTCTGTGAGTTGTACTAGCAGGATGTAGTATGCTGGTACGAAGATCTCCCAGGTGAACTACCAGTGATACTAATTCTAAATGCTCAGCCAGCTTCTTACCAGCTTCAGATCCTCCTTTTATACCGAAAGACAGAATTCCTCCACCGCCTTTAGGAAGATATTTATTTCCTAAACTGTAGGTTTCATGGCTTTCTAATTTTGGATAATTAACCCATTCTACATCTTCATGATTTTCTAAGAATAGGGCTAATTTCGATGCGTTTTCACAGTGTCTTTCCATTCTTAAATGAAGAGTTTCCAAACCTTTGTGAAAAAGAAAAGCATTAAAAGGACTTAAAGTCATTCCAAAATCTCTCAACATTTGTACTCTTGCTTTGGTAATATATGCCTTTTCTCCAAAATCTTTAACATACTCAACTCCGTGATAGCTTTCATCCGGATTAACAAGTTCAGGAAATTTTCCATTATTCCAATTAAATTTTCCTCCGTCGATTATTACTCCTCCCACACTGGTAGCATGTCCATCTATATATTTTGTAGCTGAATGAATTACTATATCTGCTCCGTGATCTAATGGACTACATAAAATCGGTGTAGCTATTGTATTATCAACTATAAATGGTATGTCCAGATTTTTAGCTGCTTTTGCAAATTTATCAAAATCTAAAATATTAAGCATAGGATTACCAATAGTTTCACCGAATAATATCTTAGTATTTTCTTTACTTGCTTTAATAATTTCTTCATATGAACAATTTGGATCCACAAAGGTAACCTCTACTCCTAGTTTTTTTAGAGTTACTTTAAATAAATTAAATGTGCCTCCGTATATAGTAGATGCTGCTATAATATGATCTCCTGCATTACATATATTCAATACAGCTAATGTAGTTGCTGCCTGCCCTGAAGAAGCTGCTAATGCTCCTACTCCTCCTTCTAATAAATTAATTTTATCTTCAAAGGCTGAAACTGTAGGATTACTTATTCTTGAGTACATATGTTGATCGCTTTTTAAGTCAAATAAATCTGCAACGTCATCTGAATTATAGTATTTGTAGGTAGTACTTTGAGTAATAGGTAAAACTCTTGGTTCTCCTGATTTAGGGTTGTAAGTACCTTGTACACAATTAGTTTCGATTTGATAGTTTTTCATTTATTTAATCTCCTTTTTAATTTTTGTGATAAAAGAAAAATCGCTTCGATAAGAAGCGATTGAAATTTCATATTCCTCTTATCTTTCAGGATAATCCTGGGGGAATTAGCACCTTGCGTTTTACGTAGGTTGCCGAAGTTTCATAGGGCCCTTCCCTCAACTTCTCGTGATAAGACACGTAATTAAATTGTTGTTTTATATCATAAACCTTATATTTATGAATGTCAAGTTTAAATTATAATTCTATCTTTTATCCGCAGCAAGTTTAATTCCTATAGTTAAATATATTATACCCATACCTATTAAAATCAGAAAAGATCTTAAATATATACCTGGATTGAATCCGTAAGCTGCTGTATGGGTCAAAACTTCCATAGCCCACTTATGGGGCATTAGATTCGATAAGGTCAGTAGTATTTTTGAATTAATTATCTCAAGAGGCCACATAGTTCCTCCAAGCATTGCACTGGCTACAAGTATGATGGGTACGATTGAACCTAGCTGTTCGTAATTTTTTACTACTCCTGATATTGTCAGTCCTATGGAGGTAAATGTAAATACAAAGGCTGCATATATCCCTAGGACGAAAACAACATTCATTCCCCAGTTAATTTGAAAAATATATCTACCGGCTAATACCATAAAAAGCATTTGTGCAAACCCCACTATAAAGGTTGTAATCAAAAGGCTTGTCATTATTTTCCACTTTGCTACCGGTGATACCAGCTTTCTATACCAGGTATGCTGTTGTTTTTCTTTTAATATGTCCCCAGCTATAAATACTATCGTGAAAGTAGCAAAAAATAATGTAAATCCTACAAGATAATGGATCCTGGGATTATAAGCCCAGTCTGATTCTACTTCGAATATGGAAGATTCTAAAGTGATTGGATTTCTATACTCCCAGTGTTCTACTCCTTTATCATAGATTTCATCCATTAACCCTTTTTCTACCTTTACTCCTTCTTTTTCTAGAATATTTACTGTAGCCACAGCGGTGTTGTAGTTGCTTTTCAGCTTGAAAACTTCACTTCTTACTGTATTTTGAAGCTGGAATATTTCCAAGGAATCCTTTGTTTTTATAAGATCTAAATTAATATTTTTATTTTTTATTATCTCATTGTTGAAGCCTTTAGGTATTATTAAACCACCTATTACATTCCCTTTTTCTATTAATTCTTTTCCTTCTTCTATATCTACCAGTCTAAAATTCATAGATATACTTTTATTTAATTCTGTTAGTAACTGCTGTGATGAGTTGCTGTGATCGTAGTCTATCACCACTGCTGACGGTTTGTAATCCCCTGACATGGAAGAAGTGAAAACAAATGTTAAAACAAGAGTCATGGCGATCATAATGATTATCATCCATTTGTCGTCTTTCAATAATTTAAATCTAAGATTTAATAAGTTCAACATCAGACTTCCTCCTTATAATTAAAATGCTAATTATTAAAAATATTATTATATTTGCTATCAACACTAATATGTTTCCTGTAATATTTGAAAATCCATATCCTTCCAAAGTTTTTATATAGGCTTTAAGAACTGCTCCATTTGGCGTATATCTACCTATATCTCCAATAAATTTTGGCATGATTTCTAAAGGTATATAACTCCCGCCAAATAAAGCAAGAATCTGAACAACTCCACTTGAAAAAGCATCTGAAACTTTATAGTTATTTGTTTTTAGTGTTATTGCTGTAATCACCAATCCTAATGATGCCACCATTAAAGATGATAATATTGTAATAAGTATAATTTGAGGCAAATTTATCCAGTTAATTTTGAATACAAATTTGGAAAAACCTATCATTACTGATGATTGTATTAATACCATAACAGCCATCATTAAAAACTTACCTAATAAAATTTGCTGTAATGACTTCCCTGAAGATATCTGTCTTTGAAATGTATTGTTCCTTTTTTCATCTAAAATGAATTTTCCACCATAACTTGAAACAAATAACACGAACATAGCCAGCATAGCTACTGTATAATAAGCAAAACTACTTATATAGTTTTTTGAATCTATGGTTCTTTCCTCTATATCAATTTCTCCATTTTTGTACTCATTGCTATTTAAGATTTCAGGTATATTATCTCCTATTTTTTCTATGTCGATATAAGGAGATACAGATTCAAAATATACATTTTTTGATATTATAATTGAAGACATTATATCGTTGAAATTTTTCATTAGCTCTCTTGTTATACTACCGCTGTAATTCATGTCGGGATGAGACATGATTTCTATTTCTACCTTGTTTCTAAAATTGGTAAAAGTATTTATGTACATATCATAGATGTAATTTTCAGGTAAAATAACCAGGGAAGAAATTTCTTTATTATCTAATTTTTTTAAACCATCTTCTTTGCTGAAAATCTCATAAGTTAAGAAGTTTTTGATTTCTTCATTTCCAAGGTAATCTTGGAAGAAAATCTTCTCTGGATTGAACTCTACAAACTGGTTCTCTTCCCCTTGAAATTTATTTATATCAACATCATATTTGTCTGCAAAATCTAACATAAATTCTGTAAATTTATTTTCTTCTAAATTCTTATCATAATCTTTAACTATTCCAATATTTAATGTAAAATCACTCCCCGCTTGAGTAAAAGATCCTGAAAGAGCGAAGCTTAGTATAGTAGTAAGAATAATAGGCATAAGAATTATGGAAGCTAAAGTTTTCTTGTCTGAAAGAAATAGTTTTAAATCCTTTAAAAATATATTTATCATATAAATCACCTAATCCCTTAATGCTCTACCTGTTAATGCAAGGAAAACAAATTCCAAATCCGGCTTTTTGATATCCATAGATGTTAGATGACCTTGATTTTTAGATACAGCTTCCAGTATTTCTGAATAATCTACGTTGTTTCCTTTTTTCTTTATAGTTATTTCATTTTCAATGTAAGCAATTTTATCCACATATGGTATTTTTTTAATATTTTCTATCATCTTTCCGGTGATGTTTTCTACCTGTAGAATTATTTTTTCTTCTGCTGAAATTGATTCTATGAGTTCTTCTTTTGTCCCTTTAGCTATAATATTTCCTTCGTCCATAATACATATTTTATCACAAAGATATTCTACTTCTTCCATATAGTGACTGGTATATATAACCGTACTTCCTTTTTTGTTTATCTCTTTCACGGAATCTAATATATGCTTTCTAGACTGAGGATCTATTCCAACAGTTGGTTCGTCCAGAATGATAATTTCCGGATCGTGTAGCAGAGCTGAACCTATGTTTAACCTTCTTTTCATGCCTCCAGAGTATTCTTCTACCTTATCATTAAGTCTTTTGTCTATACCTATTATTTGAGATACTTCTTTGATTTTTTCTTTTAGTTTATCTCCTTTTAAGCCATAAATCCTTCCCCAAAATTTGAGATTGTCATATCCCGATAAACTTGGATAAAGAGCTATTTCTTGAGGAACAAATCCTAGTTCATTTTGAATTTTTTTAGGTTCTTTTTCTATATCTACACCTTTATATAATATTTTTCCAGCATCGGCCTTTAATAACGTAGATATAATTGAAATAGTAGTAGATTTACCTGCTCCGTTTGGTCCTAACAAACCTAAGATTTCTCCTTTTTCGACTTTAAAGGATATATCATCCACTGCTTTAGTTTTGTTGAAGTATTTTTTCAAATTCATAATTTCTAACATCTTGTCCCCCTTCTAGTTTAAAAAGTTTTGAAAATCATTATCTATGCTTTCTATATTCATTATATTTTCTTCATTCACTTCAGGAATTGCTATCCTTTGTTCTATTTCATTCTCCCAATTTTCTATTTCAACATTAACTGATATTAATGAGTTGGAACCAGGTTCAGGATCGTAATCTTCAAGAACAACATCTATATATTCTTTTACAATATAACCATCTATATCTATATATACTTCATTCTTAAATGTTATTTTTTCAAACTTTTCAACAGCTTTTTCAATATTGGTTATTAAATTGCCTATATCAATGTCATTATTTTCTTTTTGGAGTAGTTCACCAAAATTTTCTTCTTCACTTCTAAGTATAGCAAATACTTTTTTAAAGAAAAGTCTCAACTGTTCTTCCGAAGGTTCTATAGTATATTTATCTACTTTAACATCACCGTCTTTTGTTGACATTATATCTCTTTTGCCTTTTACAACGTCTTCTTTTTGGAGTAATTCAAGCCATTCTTTTTGAACTCTTGAACCTATATTTTGTAAATTCTCTAGTTCTTCATTACTGTTTTCATCTAATCCCAGATTCTCTTCTTCTA
>JAABRS010000119.1 GCA_011390775.1 Clostridia bacterium
TTGCAATTTTTAGCATTTCCACATCATGGTCAAGTAATGTAATATGAGCATAAGGATTGCTGATTTTCATTTGATGGCTTAATATTCCACTTCCGCCCCCTACATCTAGAATATTCACCCCACCTTTAGGTAATAAAGGAAGTATAACACTCTTATATCCTATGTTCCCATCCATGCGTTGAATAAATTCTTCAAAGTTTTTATTCATGTTACTCCCCTTTTCTATATTCTCCTATTTCATCTTTTTCTTCATAAGAAGAACTTTTTCGCCAATAAATAATTTCATCGGGATTAACTTTAGTTAGCTCAACAGGTTTAATTCTCCAATCTTCTAGTGTACGAGTACCCCAAAAATGAAAAATTCGATTACCATAATGTTCGTATGCCCAGTATTCTGCACCCCAAATTGGTTCGCAAAACCGATTATATTCATTAATTAAAATATATCCTCGAAACTCTATTTGTTCTTCGTCTATCACATTAGCTTTATAAAATTCAAAAGCATAAGTTCGAGAATTACTTTTGCAATATTTAATAGCTTCGTCTATATTGTCAAACTCTGTACCATCAAATACTTTAACTGTTATTTGTTTGTTGACTTTCATTTTTCTTCCTCCATTTCTGGATAGCCTGCCGCTCGATATTCTCTACACAGCTGACTAAGTTCTTCAGCTTCTTCTTCGGTTATACGGTTTGTTTCATACCAAATACCATCTACCATTTTATCATATAAATACATCATTCTTCGAATTTTCTTATTCTTCATTTTATTCACTCCTTTACTATAATATAATTATATCACAACTTAATACAAAAGTCAACCAAAAAATAATAGTGCGACCAATTAGCCGCACTACAATTTACTTCCATTCATATTCTTTAAAACCATTATATATTCTTTCCATGCCATGATCTAAAGCTTCTACTTGGTTAGGAGTTAAGAGTGCTGAAGAATCTCCATCCATCATTCTTTCAAATACAACTATTGCATCTTCTATATGTCCCTTCCATTCATTAACTTCACTTTTTAAATGTTTGGGTGGTTTAAGTTTCGCGACACTTTTTTTCATTGAATCAATTTGTTGCTTTAGTAGTTTAACATCGTAAGTCTGGTTTCTCATTCCGTCAACATATTCGTCTAAAAAATTAAAAGCATAGCGATAAATACCTTCCATATCATAATATAGATTACGTTCTAAAGTTGCGGTATCTTCCGCACAAGCAGTAAGTAATAATGAAATTAAAATTAATATTACTAAAAATAAACTTTTTCTTTTCAATTTTATTCCTCCTTTTTTTTTAAGAATTCATCGACATAGTAGTCAAATTAAATAATAATGCACAAAAAACGAAAGCAGCAACACCATA
>JAABRS010000120.1 GCA_011390775.1 Clostridia bacterium
AACACCATAATTCTCAACATGGATATTTAACCCTACTAAAATACATAATAAAGCTATAAATATAAGCTGAATTATTCGCATCTTAATCTTCCTCCTCCCATATTATCTTTATTTGCCATATTTTATAAGGACTACCATTTTCTTGAATTTCTCTAATTCCTATAGTATAACCTTGTTTTGTCATCCTTTCAATGAAATCATTTAAGTGTTCTTTTTTAAGGTACCTCCATCGGTCTTTCAAATATAATTCAAAAGTTGCACGATATTTTCCCTCAGAAATTCCTTGGAGAACGTAAGCTTCAGCTAAATTTTCTAATTCAATAATACTATTTTGTAGAAGTAATGATTCACGTTTTTTAGTTTCTTTTCTAGCTTTTTCTGCACTTATCATATTTTCACTCCTTTTTATTTACTTTATATAATAATTATACCATAGTTTCATTTAAAAGTCAACCAAAAAGAGTATAAAAAAAAGAGCCATTGGCTCAATTAATTTTTACTCCTAATTGGGAGAGTCTTTGTTTAAGCAATACTATTTCTAAAGCATAAACTCCACCCAAGTTTTTGTCATTTTGTAATTGATTTAACCTCCATTCTATTTGATTAATTTCACTATCTCTTTTTTTAATTTCTTTAAAAAATAAATGTTGCAATTCTTTAGATTTCTCTATTAGCTCAATTACTTCATCCCCTAATATCTCAATATAGTCTCTATCATTTTCCAATAAAGCTGTATAATATTGTTTAGAAACAAAG
Organism: Clostridia bacterium; assembly: GCA_011390775.1. Lineage (GTDB taxonomy): Bacteria > Bacillota > Clostridia > Tissierellales > Dethiosulfatibacteraceae > UBA8670. Next base: position 757 of record JAABRS010000120.1, read on the forward strand.
TTTAATCTGTCTCTTATTTTAATTAGATTAAAATAATATTCTTTTACCATTTCATTCGCCCCTTATGAGATTTTTGTGAATGTCATTTAATTTCGTAGCTGTTAACTCTCTTTTTTCTTTTAATTTTTCAGCATAATACATTCGCTTAGTTTTTCCAAAATTCGAAATTTTAATAGTTATTTCAATTTTATTTAATATATCATTCAGAGATCTTTTAGTAGTTTCAAAACCAAACATTTCGATAAAATGATCTAACTCATCTTCTAACATACTATTATATGCCTCAAACATTAGAATAATTGTTCTGTCTCTTGGAGTAATACGAGTACTATAATCTAGAATGACATTAACTAAATAACCTATTCCTAATATTACTACTAAAATATTTAAGAAAAAAGGTAATTGATAAAGCTGTACAAAATTTAATCCTACCCCCATGAATCCTGCTCCTAATAAAAGCTTAAGTAAGTATTTCATTGTATCTCTCCTTAATTAAAGTATTTTGGGATATTTTTCATATCTTCTAATAATTCTAATTTATTTTCTAATTTGTCCAGTTCACACTCTAAATCTTCTATATGTTCTATGTGTTTATATCTCCTTACATCAGAATGTCGCAATAAATCTAATTCTGTTTCCACTTTTTCAAGTTTTGCCGCTAATTGTACAGCGTCATAAATTACCTTTTGGATTTTCATATGAATAGCGTCAAGTGTCATAGGGTATGCCTCCTATATTAAATTTCCATTACAGGTATCCATTCTTCGTCTCGCAAAAATATATATCTTTCTTCTTCGATTTCTTGAACCATTACATAGGCTCCATATTCATCTTCACTTTCTTCTCTCCACCAATCATCCATATAAGCTAAAACATCATCATCTGTCATATTTTCATGTTTGATTATTTTATCATCTGATATACTAGCATAATTACTATCACATCTTACATAAAAATATTTCATAATGTACCTCCTATTTTTCCCAAGAAATTAATATTTTTTTATAACTAGGGGCGTCAACCATAACTATGACCTCATATCCTAATTCTTTTAATCTATTAATTAAATTTATTAAATCTTGTAAATCAATATTTAAATGTCTCCAATTATCATGAACAAAGTAATATTCAATTTCATACTGATTCATGTTTGAAGCTGTTAATATCATTTCTAAAACTGTTTTTTCTAAAGGATTTAAAGATGTTTTAAAAGCTGTTTTATCTTTAGTCCAAGTTCTTCTTCTTAAATATTCAGCATCAGGCAAAGTATTTTTTTCTATTGAAGATATTTGTTCAGTTAATTTTTGTAATTCAGCTTTCCAAACAGTTACTAAAAAATGTCTATCTCTGTCAGTTAATAAAGCTTCACCTTCATAATATACATTTTCTATAGTTGAAAATAATTCTATTTTTTTATTTAACCATTCTATTTGTTTTTCGTAATTCATTTTTCTCCTCCTACCAACTAACTTTCCAATAACTTAGTGAACGATCATACCCGTTATGTTCCACAGTAAATCCACGTTTGACTAATTCTTTGCGAGCATAAAGTCCTAATTTTCTTTCTTCAAAAATTGCTTCATATTTATATTCTGTTGCTAAATTCGCAATTTCCATAAGAGCACTATCTATTTGTAATTCAGTCATTTCATTGCTTGATTTATCAGCTAATTCTCTTGCATCGCTAGCATTGAAAATTTTACTCATCGGTTTTGCCTCACTCTCCTCTTTAGGCATAATAAAGTATAAATCATATCTCCCCGCCTCTAACTCTCTAAAGGGATAAGAAACAACAAGATTTGCACTTACTTCGCCTAATCTATGGATAATTTGACCTTTTTTATCTTGATGAAAAGTTTCAGGCTTAAATTTTTCTTTTAAAACTTTAATAGTAAATCCACTTTTCATTGCGGTAAACATATGATCTAATTTTTTTACTGGCATGGGTTCAATTATATCTGTATCTAATAGCTTAGATTCTATTAATTTGTTATCGCTTTCATACCAATCATCAGGCATAAGATAATATCTATCATACTCTCCTAATTCTCCATAGGGGAAAATAATTTTATCAATTTCATCATTCACGACAATAAATAAGTCTGATTCTTTTTCGAAAAAGTAAACTACTTCACTATCATTGATGCCTTTAATTACTTTACCCGCCACAAGTAAGTCTAGTATTTCTTTAAAACCACTAATTCTTTTAGGCATAAATCTAACTTCCTCAAAAGTAAAAAAATCATTAGTCAAAGTACCTTCATGATTAGACACGTAAACTCCATTGCTTGTAACTCGCTCAACTCTACCAGAGGCATTCATATGGTCTTCGTGGTATTTTAGTATTCTTACGAAATCGTTGTATTTATAATTGTATCTCATTTTTATACCTCCTATTTAAGTTGAACAGTTTATACGTTACGTTTTTTCAAAATAGCCAAAATTTTATCGATTTCATCTTCTAAAAAATCTATTAATTTTTTTTCAACCTGGTATTCTATGTCCTCATGTGAATATTGGTCTAAAAGATTTTCAGAAAGGATTATACGTGTCTCTAAGTAATTTCTATGTTCCATTAAATTATTTAAATCTAAATCTTGAATTTTCAAATCTTCTTCTATTTCCCGCAACTCATCTACTATTTCATCAATTTCTGTAGCGAGATTTATTACACTAGATTTTTGATAATAATTTTCACCGCATAGCTCCCTAATTCTTGCAGTAATATTGTTAATATTTTCAAGAGATATATCTATACTTAAATACAATCCTTCTTTAGCTTTATTCATTAGTAACCTCCTCTTAATCAGAGTAAATAATGGTATTTGCGGGTGGATTAATTCTATTAAACTCTATAGCTTGGTTAAGTTCTTTTAGTTGTTCTTCTAAGTATCCATTCAATTCTGCAATAGCATCTATTGCTGAACCTATTACATAAATATTGGAATCTTCTTCTAATTCTTCTTCTTTAAAAAGAATTTCTTCCATTACTTCTATTGCATCTACAATTAGTGCAATATGATCTATTATAGGATTAATTTCAAATGTTTTAGATTCCAACTATTTACCTCCTTTTTAATTTGCTTTCAATTCTTATCATTTCTTCATGGTATCCTTTAAAATGAGGTAATAAATTATAGAGCTTAACAATATCATCAACTGCTAAAGCTTTTACAATTTCAAATTTAAGTTTTTCATATTCTCCTTCATATTCTTGATGTTGTTTAATTAGTTGTTCTCTAGATTCCAACTTCAACACTCCTTAAAAATATTAGTATTTCTCTAATGGCTATAATTTCTTCAAGTTTTTCAACAAAGGCAGTAGATAAATAATTGAATTTTGTCAAATCATTTTCACGCAGAGCTTTTATAGTTTGAAGTTTAAGTTCATGTAATTCCTCTTCTAGTATTTCTAATATTTCTAATAGTTGTTTTTCACTTGGCATTTAATCACTCCTTAGAATTCTAAATAATTATTAAGTAATGCTTCAAGTCTACAAATTTCTCGTTTATTAGTTTTTAACTCAGTGTAGAAAAAATCTAAAAGGTCTTCTCTAACTGCTCTTTCTTCAAATTCTGCTTTATTAGCTGGTGGTCCAATTTCTACTCTCTTTTGTTCTTCAATTTCTCTAATACTTTGCTTAATATCTTCTTGCAATTCATATAAGTTAATAATTTCAATTTCAATTGAATGATGTCTGTTCATAGAATTACACCTCACTTTTAATATTATACCTATTTTATTGGTATATAATAATTATATCACACTTTAGTACAAAAGTCAACCGTGGAGCTAACTTTTTGTTAAATTAACGCAAACTAAACACAGGTCAAAACACTCTTCAAAACTCTGTAGTGGACTGCCTACCTCACATACTGGTTTTACTCATATAAATCACTCTTATTTAGACTTCTTCTATATAATAAAAATTGTACATACGGGGAGAACTCAGTTCATACTCACGGAGTTGACTCAAAAATTGTCAAAATTTGTAGGAAATGGTGTGTATGGTAGTAGGTGGCTTAATTTAGGTGTGTTTGGTAGTAGG
>JAABRS010000121.1 GCA_011390775.1 Clostridia bacterium
CAGCTCCTATTGCTGATGCTGCCAGGACGATTCCTGCTCCCTGCATACCTACAAGTGGATTACCATATAATATGATAATAGCTACTACTAAGGCTAATATTCCTGAGGTTTCTGCTACTGCAGCTCCCAAAAGCATTACCATAGTAACCTGTCTTGAACTTTTTTGATTGATACTTACAGCTTCTGCTCCTTTGCCTGCTGCATATCCCTGTCCTATTCCCGGACCTATTCCTGCTATCATTGCAAGTCCAGCTCCTATTGCTGATGCTGATAATACAAGTACCCTAGGTTCGAAAGAAGCAAGCCAATTTAAAAATCTAACTATGAAGTTTACTTCTACTTCCATACTGCTCCTCCTTTCAGGTTAATCCATAGCCATAGCTATGTATACCATAGTAAGCATTGTGAATATAAATGACTGCAATACTCCTGCAAACATGTCAAAATATACATGAAGTACAGCTGGTATTCCAGCGCTTAGTATAGGTGGTGCTGATGGTCCTAATAATGATGCACTAAGACTCGATAAGCCTCCATATACTAAACTCATGATTACAAGACCACCTACTATATTTCCAAATAGACGGAATCCTAATGATATAGGATTCGCAAGTTCACCTATAATATTAAGAGGTAGTAATGGTGCTAAAGGTTCAGCGAAACTTTTTAAATATCCTCCTATACCCTTACTTCTTGCGCCGTTTATATGAATTAGAACAAAGGTCATCATTGCTAAACTCATGGTAGTGTTAACATCTGCAGTGGGTGGTCTCATTCCAATTAGACCGATAAGATTTGCAACTGCAAGATAAATTAGTAAAGTACCCATATAAGGTGCAAAACCCATTTTGTCCTCTCCCATAGTCTGAGCTGTAAGGTTGTTAATAGCTTCTACTACAGTTTCAACTATACTTTGAACTGGTCCTGGTACTTTTTTTAAATTTCTTGTGACTAATACTGAGAAAATAGTTAAGACAGCCATAATAAACCATGTTACAGTAACTGTTTCCGTTACCTGTATTCCGGCTATTTCAAATACGACCGTTGGGCCAAAGCCACCATCCATCAATTTTCCCCCTTTCTCCTGAATATTCTTTTATAATATTCCTTATCGTTAAATAAATTTGTGACAAGGATTATTAACTTAATTAATACGATGCCTATTACCGCTGCTAAGGCATTTATATAATCTGCCTTCAATGCAACTATAAGTACCACACCGGTAATTGCAAATCTAATGAAATAATTAACTGTAGCATATCCCTGAGCTTTATGAGAAGGCATCTCTACTGCTCTTTCCATTGTTCTGGCTAAAAGCAAAAAATTAAGAATTCCTATTAATCCTCCAAATATGTATCCGTAAGCCCAAGTCATTGGTTCATCTAAAAAAACAAAGGAAATTATAGTTAGTATTGCAAGTATTATAATTGCTTTTTTCACTATCGATAGTACTAATTCTACTGAATGATTCAATACTTCACTTCCTTTTATCCTGATCTCTTAGACCAATTTTAAACAAATTAAGGAATGCTGCTCCAACACCTATTATTATAAATATAAATAAAAAAATATTATTTGTTCCTATTAGATTATCAAGAAATCTTCCTATGAATACACTTATAATAATAGGAGCTATCATTGATATACCTATCTGTGTTATCATAGCAAGTCCCTGCATTATATTTAACTTATCTTTATTCAAACCAACCACTTTCCTATCCTTTTTTCTACCTGATAATTATATCTTAATTAATCTACTATTACAATTACATATGTAACATTTTTGAAAATTGTTAATTTGTCATTTGGTTAGTTTATCAGCTGGTTAGTCGGTTATCCAGGTAATTGGGCATAAATATATCTTTTAACATTGTGCTTATTATATATATTTTTAATGTTTTTTTCAAATTTAATTTAGGAAAACATTTGCAATATTACAAAAGGAGAGATAAATGCAAATTTATCCCTCCTAACTATTCATACAGTTTAATTCCAACCAATAAAATCATAGCATTAATGAGGTATAAAGTCAATTAAACTTAATTTTTAATCAGGATAAACCTCTTCATATTTTCCTTCTTTTTCTAATGCTTTTTTATATTCAGTAGGAATAATTTTTTTTAGATATTTTGAATATTCATTCCATTTATTTAGTATTTCCTTTGCTACATTACTGTTGGTATATTCTTTATGTTTCGAGATTATTATTTTTGTTTTTTCCCTATCTATTTTATTTAGGTTTTCAATTTCTACTAAATCACTAATGTAGGATTTTTGAATTTTATTTTCAATATCCAATACTAGGGCTATACCTCCACTCATGCCTGCAGCAAAATTTTTACCAACATCTCCTAGTATTACAACTACACCATCTGTCATATATTCACATCCATGGTTTCCTATACCTTCAACTACTGCTGTAGCCCCACTGTTCCTAACCGCAAATCTTTCTCCTACGACTCCATTTATATATACCTCTCCTGCTGTACCTCCATAAAGTATAGTATTTCCTGCGATTATACTTTTGCCATAATCGGTATTTTCAGGTTTTTTGATGATTATTTTTCCCCCGGATAATCCTTTTGCTACAAAATCATTTGCATCTCCTTCAAGTATTAAAGTAACACCCTGGATTGTAAAGGCACCAAAACTTTGTCCTGCAGTGCCAAAAAACTTAAACTTAAGTGTATCTTCTTTTAATTTTCTATCGGGAAAAGATTTTATAATTTGACTGCTTAATAAGGTTCCCACAGATCTATTGGTGTTGTGTATCTCAAAACTTCCTTCTACTGTTTTTTCATCTATAAAGAAAGATTTGCTTTTTTCTATTAGTTTGTTATCAAGTCCTTCTTTAATATTGTGTTTTTGATTTTCGGATTTATATGACATAACTCTGCTTGGTAGATCAGGTCTGTAAAGTATTTTAGAAAAATCTACTTTTTTTCCTTTCAACTGGTTGATTTCTTTCTTTTTCTCCAGTTTATCTATTCTACCTACCATTTCATTTATAGTTCTAAAACCCAGTAGTGCCATATGTTCTCGTACTCTTCTAGCTAGAAATTTCATGTAATTTATTGTATTTTCGGGTTTTCCTATGAATTTTTTTCTAAGTTCTTTGTCTTGGGTAGCAATACCCACAGGACACTTGTTTTTATGGCATTCTCTACACATTATACATCCTAATGTGACTAATATAGTAGTGGAAAAACTGAATTCCTCTGCTCCCAGCAAGCAGGCTATAACTATATCTCTACCGGTCTTAAGTTGACCATCTACTTGCAAGGATATCTTTCCTCTAAGATTGTTTACCAGTAATACTTGGTGGGCTTCACTTAATCCTATTTCCCATGGTGTACCTGCACTTCTTATAGATGATAAAGGTGATGCTCCGGTTCCTCCATCATGTCCACTTATAAGTATCATATCAGCATGAGCTTTAGCAACTCCTGCTGCAACAGTTCCTACTCCTTCTTTTGATACAAGTTTTACACTGATTCTTGCATCTTTATTGCTGTTTTTTAAATCATAGATTAGTTGAGATAAATCTTCTATTGAATATATGTCATGATGAGGTGGTGGTGATATTAAATCAATTCCCGGTAAAGAGTGCCTTATTTTACCTATGTATTGACTTACTTTTTCTCCCGGAAGATGTCCTCCTTCACCAGGTTTAGCTCCTTGAGATATTTTTATCTGTATTTCTTCAGCAGAGTTTAAATAATCCATTGTTACACCAAATCTACCGGAGGCTACCTGCTTAATAGCACTGTTTATGTTGTTCAAGCTTTTTTTAGTTTTAATTCTGCTGTTGTCTTCTCCACCTTCACCTGAGTTGCTTTTTGCTCCAATGCTATTCATTGCAACTGCTATTGCTTCGTGGGTTTCTTTGCTTATAGATCCTATGGACATAGCTCCACTGCAAAATCTCTTAATTATTTCAGATTCAGGTTCTACATCTTCTAAAGGTATTGGTTTTATATTTGTAAATTGAAGTAGACTTCTTAAAGTTGTAGGATTATTATCTTGGTTATCTATTGATTTTTCATATTTTTTGTAAGCTTCATAATTTTTATTCTTTATAGATTCCTGCAGCAGTTTTATTGATTTTGGATTAAAAAGGTGGAATTCTCCATCTTTTCTATACTTGTACAATCCTCCTGAAGGTAAATTTTTAGTTTTTGGGTTACTTTCCTCTTTATAGGCTTGTTTGTGCCTGATTATTACATCTTCTACTATCTCTTCAAGGCCTATTCCTCCTATACTAGATGTTGTACCGGGAAAGTATTTATTTACGAATTCATCATTTAATCCAAGTATTTCAAACATCTGAGATCCATGATAACTTTGAGTTGTGCATATTCCCATTTTTGACAATATCTTTGCTAATCCCTTTGATCCAGCCTGAATATAGTTTTCTACTGCTTTTTCTTCATTTATTGTGATAGAGTTCTCTTTAACAAGTTTTTTGATCGATTCTATGGCTAGATAAGGATTAACTGCACTTGCTCCATATGCTACTAAAAGAGCAAAGTGTGATGTTTCTCTAGCATCACCGCTCTCTACTATTATTGATATTTTAGATCTTAGTTTTTCTTTAATTAATTGGTTATGCAGATAGGATACAGCCAAAAGTGAGGGAATACTTCCTGTATAACCGTCGGTTTTTCTATCTGACAATATAATTATGTTATATCCTTCTTCTATTTTTTTTACTGCTCTATCATATAACGTACTTAAGGCTCTCTTAAATCCAAATATTCCATCATCTATTTTAAAAGTCATTGGTATTATTGTGGATTTAAGCTGATGGCTTTTTAATCCATTTATTTTCTTAAGTTCCAAATTACTTAATATAGGTGTATCTATAACCATATACTGGCTTTCAATATTTTTGATATTTAGCATATTTTCTTGAGATCCTATAAAATTCATTAAAGACATAATGAATCCTTCTCTGATAGGATCTACAGCAGGATTTGTAACTTGTGCAAATAATTGTCTGAAGTATGAAAATATAAGCTGAGGTTCATTTGATAAAACAGCAAGAGGAGTGTCGTTTCCGGTAGAACCTATGGGTTCCCTTCCTCTTTTTGACATATTTTTAATTATTAAATCTAGATCTTCTCTTGTATATCCAAATTCTATCTGCTTTTCCAATAGATTGTGAGAATTAATTTCAGTATTTTTTTCTTCTTTTTCTTTAATGTTTTTGAGTAAAATTCTTTTTTCTTCAATTATTTTAGGATAATCTACTAAAGAACTAACTTTTTCTTTCAATTCATCATTAAAGTAAATCTTTTTTTCATTGATATCAATCAAAAGCATTTCTCCGGGTTTTAATCTTCCTTTTTTAATTATATTATCCGGATTGATATTTAAAACACCAAACTCCGATGCCATTACTAATTCATTATTTTTTGTTACTACATACTTTGCCGGTCTTAGTCCGTTTCTATCTAAGGTTCCTCCTACTTGATTACCATCGCAGAAAAATACTGCTGCAGGTCCATCCCATGGTTCTATCATAGATGCATGATATTCATAAAAGCTTTTTTTCTTTATATCCATTGTATTGTCGTTTTCCCAAGCTTCTGGTATCAACATCATCAAAGTATGAGGATTGCTCCTTCCATTTGCTCGTATAAATTCAAAAGCGTTATCTAAAGAAGCAGAATCACTTTTATCTTTTTGAAGTATAGGATAGATGCTTTTTATTTCACTACCGAAAACTTCCGAAGTTATTATCCCTTCTCTTGCATTCATCCAATTTCTATTCCCTTTAATTGTATTAATCTCACCATTGTGAGCTAAATATCTAAAGGGCTGGGCTAAGTCCCATGTAGGAAATGTATTTGTGCTGAATCTTTGATGAACTAATGCCACTGAACTTTTGTAGTTTAAATCTATTAGATCTAAATAGTATTTTTCTATTTGATTTGCAAGGAGAAGTCCTTTGTAAATTATAGATTTTGAGGATAAAGAGCATATATAGAAGTATTCTTTATTTCTTTTTACAAGTTTTTCAACTTCTTTTTCAATAATTTTTCTAATTATAAAAAGCTGTTTTTCAAATTCTTCTTCTTTTATATCTTTTATATTTTCAACAAAAATCTGTCTGATGACAGGTTCTGTCCCTCTAGCAGTTTCCCCTATATGTGTATTGTCCGTTGGT
>JAABRS010000012.1 GCA_011390775.1 Clostridia bacterium
AAAATATAAAAATTTTCTAAAACTAGGAGTAGCTAAAGGAAAAGCATGGGAATGGGCTAATACAAGAAAAAGCTATTGGCATACAGCCAACAGCTGTATTCTTGCAACAACCCTAACAAATGCTAGATTTGAAAAAAAAGGGTATTTGAGTTTACTTAAATATACCTTATTGTCTAAATATTTTGTAGATGATAGTATTTTCTTTATTACAACCTAATAATATAATTCGAAAAGGAGGTGATATAATAATGAATATTAAAGGAGTTAAAATTTCTATAATCCTACTGTCTTTAATTACCATTTTATCTTCTTGTGGACCTAAAACAAAGGATAATAATATAAATGGTGAGAAAATAGAAACTATTGAACATTTTTTTGAATTAGCAGAAACTGAAGGCTATTATGATTTTCCTGAAAATGATGAACTCATGTCTTTGAATAGTAATATGGATAGATACGTTAAAAATTTAATTGTTAACTTATCAGATGAAGAATTTGATAACTATTACAGATTACGTATTAATGAAAAAGCAAAAGCAATACCTGAAATACAATTATTGAAGATAGAGATCTATAAAGATAATTTTGCAGTTGAAAAAGGTAAAAAGCCTATTAATAATTTCGTAGCAAAAATTTCTTTTACTACAGATTTCAGTGGTTTAAGTCAGCAAGAGATTGATGATAAAGCAAGGGAATGGGTTAATATAATATTTAAAAATAATGTTATCGAACGTTTTAGGATAGGCGAGACTCATTTGGAATTTATTGATTCCAATACTAAGATGGCTAGGAAAGTTAGTTTTACAAGTCATCTTTCTCCTGAAAATTATATTACTCTAGAATATCCTGAAGAAGAACTTTCGGCTATTAGTATTGCAGTTGAACAAGTGGATGAATATAATAGTCATGTGACAATAGAGTGTCCAGAATCAGTAAAAAGAAAACCACCTAGTTCTAGTTTGGAAAAATTTGGAGTAGATGATAAATCTCATGAACTGTATATTGAATATAGTTTGTTTGACCCTCTAAATGAAATAGAGTTTAATAGAGAGACTGACGAATATACAGTAAGCAAAATAAGAGAAATAGGAGAAAATTTAGCAAGTGACTTGCAAATAAACATATCCTCCAAAAAATATTTAGAAGAAAATAAAATAAAAAAAATAACCATAGCATTTAATTTAACATGGAAGTCAGAAAATAAAATCTATGAGTATAGTTATGAGGTGGATTAGTCAGTCCAGATATACTAGGATAATAAACATAAATTAAATAGTTTAAAAAAATATTTGGAGAAATTTTATTAATTTGTAATTATTATAAAATGTCGTGTAAAAATAAGTCTAGAAAAAGGAGAAAAAATAATGAAAAGAATGAAGAAAATATCGATAGTATTTATGATTTTGATAAGTTTAATGTTGACTTCTGTTGTCTGTCATGCACAGGAAGTTATAGATTCAGAAGACGTCCAAAACATTATAAAAGAGGGAAGAGTTCGATTGTACGATTCAAAACCTTCTGAATCCAGTCTAGAATTTAAAGAAGGTATTCATGATAAAGATTTTACTAAAGGTGAATTAAGTGGTTGGATATATACTGAACTTGAATATAATGCATGGGATAACGGTTTGGGTATAGTAGGATATTTAGAAACAAAATGTCGCTGGGAGATAGATTCAATTGATGGTATAATTTATCACGAGATGGTTGAGTTTAACGTTGAGACTGGTACTCAATGTGCTCCTTATCCTTTTAATCCTATTGAAAGTGAGTATGCGTACTATGTAGGTAGCGGAAATGAGAATTATAGAATGATTTTTGAAGTTGAATTAATTGATACATTGGCTCAATATGGTTGGTTACAACATTCATACAACCTTTATGATACAGGTGATTATGAAATACAACTAAACGGATACTATTAATTGTACACTAATCAAAACCGACTATACTGTTTATGAATTTTTGATCGAAAAACACTGTTAAAGTGTGTATAAAAATTATATGGCAAATATGTTGTTTCAGAAATTTATTAAGTATGTTCTCTAAATATTTTATATAAAATAGAGCATCTAGGATTACATATAGATGCTCTATTTAAAAATTATAAAGTTCAAAATATAACTATTTAGCCAATTTATTTTTTTGAGTTTTAAAGGAAATAAAGTTCAAAAAATGGAGTTTTTCTCAAAAAATTTTTTTTACATATTTACTTATATTTATTAAAAGTCAAAAATAATAGACTTTTTATTAAAAACCATTAAACACTTATAAATACTATATTTAAGCTGTAAAGTTCATTTTTAAAATAGTGGACTTTATTTTGTTTTGAACTTTTGAAATCTAAATAATAAAGTTCATAATTATATACTTTTATATTTTAGTAGTTTAATTTTAAAAGTACATTATCTTCCAAATCTCTCCAATTTAGGAAACCCTATGTTCTAATGACAATGATTAAAAAGAAATTATATTTGATTATAAAGTCCATCTATAACAATTATTACAAAATTTTATCATAAAAATAAAGACAATTCTTATTGTATTCCTTTTAAAAACAAAAAAATATGATAGTATTAATATATAAGGAATTTTAACATATTTGATATTACCTTTCTATAAATAATTTATTTTTTGACCTATGGAGGAAAAAATACATGTATAAAATAGCAATATGTGATGATGAACCTGCTATCTGTAATATGATTCAAAATGTAATAATAGATCATTATGAAAAAACGGATAAAAAGATAGAAACATCAGTATTTTATTCTGGAGAAAAGCTAATCGAATCTTTAAATAAGGGACATACCTGTGATTTGCTTTTTCTAGATATTGAATTATATAAGATAAGTGGATTGGTAGTTGGAGAAAAAATAAGAAAAGAATATAATCTTGAATCAATGCATATAGTCTTTATATCAGCAAAGACAAAATATCACCATGAAGTATTCAAAAGTGATAAACTTGTAATGTCAGATGGGAGATCTATCCCTATAAGTAGAACTCAAAAATATAAAATCCATAAAATTCAAAACCTGCTGCAAAGAAGGATATAAAAATGATTTTGACAAGTTATGATATAATATATATGGTATCATTTATATTTGGTGTCTATATCCTTTTAGAACAACCTTGTTTTACAATAAATTCGAAAAAAAGAAGGAAAATGAATAAAAAACTGTCGTTCACGGTGTCAAACCATACAACTCACGGTGTGAAACCGCACAGAGTGATTTTTTATGCTATAGTGACGTTACCAGAAGAAAATAAATATGGAGGTGTAGCCTATGAAGAAAATCACTTTAGGTATGAACCGTATAGTATCATGTTTAGCTTTGATGATTACAGTGATGAATGTAAATTCAGCTTGTTTTTTCCTAATGCATCAGCCTAAACTGCCAAATGGTTCAGATAGTTTAAGAAAATATTAGCAAAATGATTAAAAGATATGTTAAAAATCTGGTGAATCAGAATATAATTGATCCTGATAAACAGGAAATATATACCTACGGTATAAAACAGGGTATTTTAATTATTATTAACATAGCTACTGTTTTGGGCATAGGCATAGTACTAGGCATGTTAGCTGAAAGCATGGTTTTCTTAATCACCTATATCCTAATTAGAACATATGCCGGAGGATATCATGCAAAATCGCAGCTTGGTTGTTATATATTTTCAACTGTAGCAGTAACAGTAATACTTCTGGGAATAAAACATATTACCTTTTCTTGTTTTATTTACTTGATTGCTGCATTAATATCAGCAACAGTTATATATGTATTATCACCGATAGAAAACATAAACAAACCTTTATAACAGAAAATGGGGGTCATTGTTATTTTTATAAAAAAATAGCTTGAAACCTTTAAAAATAAAGGTTTATAAATAAAAAGATAGTGTCTTACTTGACACTACTGAAAAATTATAGGAGGATTTGCTATGAAAAAGATGAGAATTGTTATTTTGGTATTGATATTCATTATGCTCTTTGAACAAACTACAATTTTAGCTATCCCCAGGAATCAGAAAGACATTAGCCAAACTCAGTATGATCCACGGATAATGACTATTGAAGAGAGAATGAAATGGATGGACGAAAACGTAGAACCTATATATGGACAAGCAACACAACTATACCGTGATGAATGGCTGTATACGTCTTTGAATACTACCTATGCAGGTCCAGAAGACGCATACTTTGGAAAAGTGGAAACAAGAGTAAAATTTTTGTGCGATAGCCAATATACGGAGGTTGTTGACTGGGGAACTGCTACTTACCGAGCGACACCGCTTCAAGGATCAATAGTAGATACAGAGGCTGGATCTGTTCGAATTGATTCAGATAATGTAAGATTATGGTATACAACTTGGTTTGTAAATTATTTAGGAGCTTATTGCGTAGATATTTGGTATAACGTCTATGGTGATGGTAACTACTCTATACAGGTATATAAATGATTGGTTTTATTATCGTAAAATAAAGAAGTTGTCGGAAAACAAGGAAATTTAGCTCCTAACTACAAAAAAAATGAAACTTGCTAATATTTACAACTGTAAAAAACTGTAATTTTAGCAGGTTTCATTACAGAAATTACAGATAATGAAGCCGATGGTGAAATGACTGTATTAGTTGAAGGCGAGTTAGAAAATAACGGTGCTGAATATTATAAAGCCTTAGTAAAAGTCAGAAATGATACTATTATTTATAATGAAGAAGGCTTAGAATCAGAAGTGAAAAGCCTTGAATTAGGTCAATATGTTACAGTTTTCTTTGAAGGTAATTTAATGGTTCTAACTGATATAATTTCGCCTATACTATGAAATAGTTCTTCAATCTGTCTGTCAGTTAAGGCTTTGATATCCTTGAAGATAAAATGTACTGATGGCATAAATGGCTCCATTTGATATAATGTAATTATTACAAAACAAAACCCAAAGGAAGAATTCTCTATAAAATATTATACAATTAATTATGGAAAAAGTTAAGGGAGAAAATAAAGAAAATGTAATTATTGGTATGGAGTGCACGGTTAGTAAAAGATGCTAGATATTCAACACCAACCTACTAGAAGGAAACTATGAAAAATTAAGGAATGCAAAGAAATTAAGACAAGTTGTAGTAAAGGATTTGAATCGTACCGAAAATCAGATTCTCAACTGGTTAGATAGATATTTTCCATAATATGAAGAAGCCTATGTAGGTTGGGAATCAAAATCATTCATAAAGATAATAAAAAAATATAAAGTATTTACAAATAACAAAAGTGGCGATCCTGTATTTCCTCCATTAGGATATAATCCTGTATACGAGCATCACGGGACTCACATATAGATTAAGTTGGACGAAGGAAGTTTAGGATTTAATCCTGTTAGAAAGAGGTTCTACTACTATATAGAATGGTCAAAGCCATAGTTTATAAAAAATATAAGAGCTACCATTTATTAAGTGAGGATAAAAATAGATTATTTCATACAGAAAACTTTAATTCTTATGAGATATCTATTTAAATAATAAAAAAACAAATCAGAAGTATTGGAAAATACTACTTAATTTAAAGAGGAGATTTACTTATGAAGACTAAATTAGTTCTGCTTATAATGGCTATGTTAATTAGTTCAACCCTATTCACTGCATGTAACCAGAAAGAGGTAAACGAAGAAACTAAAAATGAATCAATGCAAGTTGAACAAGACAGACAAGATAATTCAACAACAAGTTCTTGTGTTGAAAAAAAACAAATAAAAAACAGTTTGGAAAAAGATTTGAATATAGAAATTTCAGTGTCCGAAGATGATCTACAAAAATATAAATCAAAAATTATTTCTTATGTCCATGCTGGGGATAAAAAAGCTTTAAGAGAAGAAGCGACCCTTATTAAAACCAAATATAAAGATGATCAACAAATGAGAGATATATACGCTCTTCTTTATTACAGATCCATATTGGAAGGGAATCTTGGATCAGAAGAATACCCTCTTTCTGAAGAAGGTATTGAAGTAAATATCTTCTTGGAAAAAGAAAGCATCCAAGATCAACCTATCACAGAAGCTCTAATAGATATCGGGATTGTTACTAGTGCTAGCGAAGAAGACTTACAGAAAGTCCGAGATGAGGTAGTCCGACTGATTAGAGGAAAAGCAGAAACAGAAGAAGAGTTCTTTGAATATCAAGATGAACTTATGAAAAAAACATTGTCCATGAATCCTGTCAATGCGAGTGCTTATCTACAAGTAAATAAAGTTGCTAAAGAAGAGGCTTTTCATGGTTCGAAAACTTATCCTCACCCAGAAGGACATTAATCTTTTATTGAATAGCTAACATATAGGGTTAACTCGGGATAATGTTATGGTTTTTTTTTGGATTGAAAATTCAAGAGGCTGTAGTATCAGCTTTAGAAATCAAAGGCTCGCAGCGTTAAAGTCATTCTGTAATTATGTCATTCGTAAAAATCCAGAAGAAAGCAGTATATGTCTACCTATATTAACCATATATTCCAAAAAAACTCTCCAAAAATCAGTTGAGTATCTGACATCAAAATAATCAGGTGGAAAATTAAATCGAATTAAACTAAAAAATTTTAAAGAAAGCTTACTTTCAAGAAAGTAGGGTTTTTTTAATTATAGTTACTATTATTAAGATATCTTAATAATAAATCCCTTTAAAATCAAAAAAATGTTTATATTTATGATACAATTGATTAATAAATGAAAAATAACTAATATAAGTGTAACAAATTATTGTCCGGGTTGGTTATATATAGTGAAGAGGTAAAAAGGAGTGGAAGAAAAATGAAAAATCTATTTAGCAGGAAAAACATATTCATTTTAATAGGTTTATTTATTATAATTTCATCACTTATTTTTGTATCATCAACTTTAGAGAAAAATTTAAATGATAGAACAAGAGAAAAATTATGGAAAGATTTAAATGATGAAAGAATTGAAATAATACTGCGTGCAATTATTTCAGATCCTGAAGCAGTAAAAATAGAAATAGAAGGAGAAGATATAACCGATGAATTTCTTAATAAATACAGTTCATCTATAAATAATAAAAACTACACCGAAGCTATGTACTTTATAAGAAATAATAAAATTGCAATTAGTATAAGTAGTACTAAGAAAAACGAGTTTTTAATAAGGGACTTGACAGATTTAAGGCAAAATATGAGAGTATTAGAAGAAAATCAATAGTTAAGGTTAGTAATTGATGCAGATTATGTTTCTGAAAATAGTATAGATAAAGTCTGGTGGGTTTGCAAAGATGGTTGCTTGTCCATACTGTAAAGGGTTAAGACAGAAAAAAACACATTTCTTTTAGTAAAAATAGCATCTATAATAACCAATAGATGCTCTAAGTTTAAATTATAAAGTTCAAAATATAACTATTTACTTAATTTATTTTTTTGAGTTTTACGTTAATAAAGTTCAAAAATTTAAGTTTTTCTTGAAAATTTTTTTTTACATATCATCATCATATTATTCGTTAAGAGGGTTCTTATCTACAGCGTCTTTTAAGCGTTGTTCGTTAACATGGGTATATATCTGAGTGGTAGATATGTTTTCGTGGCCTAAAATGGATTGTAAGGCTCTAATATCCACATCTCCATACTGATACATTAATGTTGCTGCTGTATGTCTAAGTTTATGAGGAGAATATTTGTTTGAATCTAATCCAGCGCTTTTCAAATGTTTTTCTACCAGGTGCTGCACAGCTTTTGGAGAAATTCTTTTCTTTCTATTACTTAGAAATAAAGCATCTTCATGACCTTTTATAGGTTTAGGTCTTGATTCTAAGTATTTATCTATAGCTTTTTTTGTTACAGTGTTTAAATATACCGTTCGTTCTTTATTTCCTTTTCCAATTACTGTTAAGCTATCTATGGATATTTTAGATATATCTATGCTTACAAGTTCTGATAATCTGACGCCACAGTTGAGAAATACTGTTATTATAGCTTCATCTCTAATTTTATTGCGACCTTCAATGTTGTTTAATAATCTTTTGGCTTTATCTAAATCAAGATAAACAGGAAGCCTAACATTTGATTTAGGAGATTCCAACTTAAGAGTAGGATTATTTTCTACAACTTCAATTACACTATGCAGATATTTGAAGTATGATTTAATAGAAGCAATTTTTCTCGACTTTGTTTTATTATTAATTTTTCTATATTGATCTAGATATGAAATATAGGAGTGGAGGTCCTGGATTTTTAAATTTTTTAAAAAATCTTCAGAACATTCGGAAATTTCTATTTCATCAAAATCTTCAAATTTAATTTTTTGAGAAGTGGCAATGTGAAATCTATAAAATAATCTAAGATCATAATAATATTCGCTAATAGTATTTGGAGATTTTCCTTTAATTGATTTTAAATAGTTTAGATAATTGGATAAAAGTGGAGGTGCATCAAAATAATTCATAAAATCGCTCCTTTTTTCAAGTTTTCTTTTGTCGCAAAATGTATATTTTGCGACATATAATATTCATTTAGTCAATTTTAACACTTTTTAAGCCTATAAGCAAGCTTTTCATCTAATTTCCTCTAAAGCCTCCTCTGAGGCTTAAAAATTGAAAATAATTAGAAGTTTTTGATTTTAATAATGCAACTACATGGCAAATGTAATTTTCTTTCCTTAAAATCGATTTTAGAGGCCGTTTTTTTAAGACACTTCATAATTTTAATTTTATAATCAAAAAGAACTTAATCTCCATTTTTAAGATTAAGTTCTAATATTTATTGCTTATACTTTCAAATGTATTTCATCATTTTCTGAAAAATCATATTCTTCTATAATAGGATTTATTTTTTTCTCAATAAATTCTATAGTTTGATTTTTGCTTCTGCCAATAAATTTTATAGGATCTAATAATTTTTCTATTTCTTTTTTGGTAATATTTAATTTTTCACAAGATGCAATTCTATTAATAAGATCATTTTCTTTCCCTTTTTCTTTAACTTCTTTAGCAGCCTCCATGGATAAAATTCTAATTTCTTCATGAATTTCTTGTCTGTTTCCACCTTTTTTAACTAACTCCATTATAATATTTTCTGTTGCCATAAATGGAAGTTCATCATTTATATGTTTTTCTATTACCTTTTTATTCACTATTATGCCTTGGAAAATATTTGTAGCTATATCTAACACTGCATCGCATGCTAAAAAGCTCTCAGGGATAGTTAATCGTCTGTTAGCCGAGTCATCAAGTGTTCTTTCAAACCACTGTGTAGCTGCAGTATCTGATGTATTTGACGTAATATTCATTATATATCTAGATAAGGATGCAATTCTTTCGCTTCTCATAGGATTTCTTTTGTAAGCCATAGCCGAAGATCCTATTTGTTTTTTTCCAAAAGGTTCTTCGACTTCTTTTAAGTTTTGAAGTAATCGAATGTCATTAGTCATTTTATGTAAACTTTGAGCTATTCCACTTAATTTAGAAAGTACTTTAAAGTCAACTTTTCTTGAATAAGTTTGACCTGTAACATCATATACTTCGTTAAATTCCATCTTTTTTGCTACTAAATTATCTAATTCTTTTACTTTTTCTTCATCATCATCGAAAAGCTTCATATAACTTGCTTGAGTTCCAGTTGTACCTTTTGTACCTCTTAGTTTTAGCTGATTTATTTCGTATTCCAAATCTAAATAGTCATAATATATATCCTGAAGCCACAAAGATCCTCTCTTACCTACTGTGGTAAGTTGAGCAGGTTGAAAATGAGTATATCCTAGTGTAGGAGTATCACTGTATTCTAATGCAAAATCCGAAATAACTTTCATTAGTTTAGCAAGTTTTTTCTTAATTAATAAAGATGCTTCTTTTAATAAAATAATATCCGTATTATCACCTACATATGCACTTGTAGCACCTAAATGTATTATAGGCATTGCTTTTTGGCACTGAGTACCGTAGGTGTGAACATGAGCCATAACATCGTGTCTGAATTCTTTTTCTTTTTTAGCAGCAAGTTCAAAATCAATATTAAATATATTTTCTTTTAGTTCTTTAATCTGTTCATCAGTGATATCTAGACCTAATTCCTTTTGAGATTCTGCTAATGCTACCCATAATTTTCTCCAATTCGAAAATTTATTTTCATCGGAAAATATATAGCTCATCTCATCACTTGCATATCTTACTATTAATGGATTGTTGTATTTTTTCCTTTCTATTTTAATCACCTCTTAAAATAACAAAAGAAGTAAACTTAAGTTTACTTCTTTCATATTATTTATTTTGCATAGCTAACTGATCTAGTTTCTCTTATTACGTTAACTTTTATCTGTCCTGGGTATTCTAGTTCAGCTTCGATTCTTTTTACAATATCTCTTGAAATCATAACCATACCGGAATCATTAATTTTTTCAGGTATAACCATAATTCTAACTTCTCTACCAGCTTGAATTGCGTAGCATTTATCTACTCCTTCAAATGAGTTGGCTATTTCTTCAAGTTTTTCTAATCTCTTGATGTAAGACTCTAATGTTTCTCTTCTAGCTCCAGGTCTAGCTGCAGAAATTGCATCTGCTGCCTGAACTAAAACAGCTTCTATAGTATCCGGCTCAATATCATTATGATGAGCAGCTATAGCATTGACTACATCCTTACTTTCTCTATATCTTTTAGCCATGTCTGCTCCTATAGTTACATGTGGTCCTTCTATCTCATGGTCCACAGCTTTACCTATATCATGAAGCAAGCCTGCTCTTTTAGCTAATCTAACATCAGCTCCTAACTCAGCAGCCATTATACTACTTAAGTAAGCAACTTCTATTGAATGTTTAAGTACATTTTGTCCGTAGCTAGTTCTGTATTTTAATCTACCTAGCAATTTAATTATTTCAGGATGTATACCATTAACTCCTGTATCGAAGGCCGCTTTTTCTCCTTCTTCTTTTATCTCGGTGTCTATTTCTTTTTTAGCTCTATCAACCATTTCTTCTATTCTTGCTGGATGAATTCTACCATCATTAATTAGTTTTTCTAAGGCTATTCTTGCTATTTCTCTTCTAATAGGATCGAAACCTGATATTACAACTGCTTCAGGAGTATCATCAATTATCAAATCGATACCTGTCAATGTTTCTAGAGCTCTAATATTTCTTCCTTCTCTTCCTATTATTCTACCTTTCATTTCATCATTTGGTAGATCTACTACAGATACTGTAGTTTCGGCAACGTGATCAGCAGCACATTTTTGAATTGCATAGCTAATTACTTCTCTAGCTTTTCTGTCTGCAGTGTCTTTGGCCTGTCTTTCAATTTCTTTGACCATTATTGCTGCTTCGTGTTCAACATCCTTTTTAATACCATCAAGTAGCATATTCTTAGCTTCTTCACTTGATAATCCGGATATTTTTTCCAATTCTACTCTCTGTCTTTCTTCAATTTCTTCAATTTGTTTTTCTCTTGCTTCAATTTTTCTAGTTCTTTTGTTTAGATTTTCTTCTCTTTGTTCGTTAATTTCACTTTTTTTATCCAAAGTTTCTTCTTTTTTAAGAAGTCTTGTTTCTAATTTTTTAAGTTCATTTCGTCTTTCTTTGTTCTCTCTTTCGGCTTCGTTACGCATTTTGTGAATTTCGTCTTTAGCTTCAATAATAGCTTCTTTTTTCTTGGTCTCAGAATCTTTAATGCCTTCTTCTATTATTCGTCTTGCTTCTGCTTCAGCACTTTTTATTTTACTTTCAGCAACATACTTTCTAATAATAGTACCTAAAATCAAGCCAACTATTAAAGCAACTCCACCGACTAAAATATAATTAATCAAATTTTGTCACCTCCGAGTATTTACTTTTCAAGTTTCAAATATAATATATACAAACATATTAATCTAATTGACTGAAAACTATACTATTCATTTTATTATCTTTTGCTAACTGTGTCAAGATATATAAAAAAAAGAAAGGTAATCCCTTTCTTTTATTTCTTCTTATCTTCTTTTTTATCGTTAATTTTAGGATTTTCTTTCTTTTTTTCTAAATTATAAGTTGCTCTAACCTTATTCTCAATTTCATCCATTATTTCTCTGTTTTCAAGTAAGAATTGTTTAGAATTTTCTCTCCCCTGTCCTAATCTGGTATCGCCATAAGAATACCAGGCTCCAGCTTTATCAACTATTCCAGCTTCAACTCCTACATCTAAAACACAACCTGTATTTGAAATACCTTCGCCATATATAATGTCAAATTCAGCCTTTTTAAATGGAGGAGCAACTTTATTTTTTGCAACTTTTACCCTTGTCCTATTTCCAACCATTACATCTTTATCTTTAAGAGTTTCAATTCTTCTAACATCTAATCTAACTGAAGCATAAAACTTCAATGCTCTTCCACCAGAAGTTGTTTCAGGGTTTCCAAACATTACTCCAACTTTTTCTCTTAATTGATTAATGAAAATTGCAGTCGTGTTAGATTTTTTAATTGCTCCGGATAACTTTCTCAATGCCTGGGACATAAGTCTAGCTTGAAGTCCTATGTGGGAATCTCCCATATTTCCTTCTAATTCAGCTTTTGGTACTAATGCAGCAACAGAGTCAATTACAACTATATCTATTGCACCACTTCTAACTAATGCCTCTGCTATCTCTAAAGCCTGCTCTCCTGTATCCGGTTGTGATAAAATCAAATCATCTATTTTAACGCCTAATTTCTTAGCATATCCAGGATCTAAGGCATGCTCCGCATCTATAAAGGCTGCAATGCCTCCATTCGCCTGTGCTTCTGCTATTGCATGTAGGGCAACTGTAGTTTTACCTGAGGATTCCGGTCCGTAAATTTCTACAACTCTACCTCTAGGTAATCCTCCAACACCTAATGCAATATCTAAAGTTAGCGCTCCCGTTGATATTGTTTCAATATTAAGCTTAGCGTTATCTCCTAATTTCATTATGGAACCTTTTCCGTACTGTCTTTCGATTTGGCTTATCGCCATGTCCAATGCTTTTTCTTTTTCCATAGTAACCACCTTTCATAATAGAACATCTGTTCTTTAAAGTATAGAACAAATATTCTTTTTTGTCAATTTTTTATTATAATTTTTTTGTTATCCCATAAATATCTATATCCAGAATATACTGTTATAGCTGTTGTAAGTCCCCATAAAATATAATATAAAGTACCGTTGTATGTTAAAATCTGTGAATAGATAAATATTGTATATATTATGGTTCCCATTTGAATAACTGTTTTAACTTTACCATATATATTTGCAGCAAGGACTATGCCTTCTTTAGCTGCTATAGTTCTAAAACCTGTAATCATAAGCTCTCTACCTATTACTATAATAACAATCCATGGACTTAAAATATTTAAATATACAAAGCATATTAAAGCTGATATTACCAGTAACTTGTCTGCTAAAGGATCTAAAAATTTTCCTAAATTAGTGATTTGATTGTAATTTCTTGCTATATAACCATCTAAGGTATCTGTTAATGCAGCTAGTATAAAAATCACTAGAGAAATTTTATTAACAGTTATGCTACTAGATAATAACGTAAACATGAATATTGGTATCATAATAATTCTTAAAAAAGTTAATTTATTTGCCGTATTCATTTTCTACAACTCCTATAAGGTCATATTCCATTGAATCAGTTATTATTACATCTATGAATTGACCTACTTCTAAATCTTTTTTACTAGTAACGTAAACTACTCCGTCAATTTCAGGAGAATCCATGTATGTTCTACCAATGTATGTTTCTTCATCAACTACATCATCTATTAAAACTTTGAATTTCCTATCTTCCAATTTACTACAAAGCTGTGTAGAAATTGATTTTTGTATTTCTAATATAATATCTTTTCTATTAAATTTTATTTCTCTTTCAAGTTGTCCATCTAAATTGTATGCAGGGGTGTTTTCTTCTCTAGAATATGGAAATACACCTACACGTTCGATTTTATATTCTTCTACAAATTCTTTAAGTTGTTGAAAGTCTTCTTCTGTTTCTCCTGGAAATCCTACAATAAATGTTGTCCTAATTATCGGTTCATCAATTTCTTTTCTAATTTTATTTATTAAACTTTCAATATTTTCTTTATTTGTTTTTCTATTCATTCTTTTAAGTACTCTATCGCTTATGTGCTGAAGAGGAATATCGAAATAATTTAATACTTTTGGGTTATTCTTTATTTCTTTAATCAATTCATCATAAATTCCTTCTGGATACATGTAATGAATTCTAATCCATTCAATTCCTTCCACTTCTCTTAGTTTATCTAGTAAAATATGAAGTCTTTTTTCACCATAAATATCCGTACCATATAAACTAGTATCCTGAGCAATCAGAATTAATTCCCTTACTCCATTTTTGGCCATTTCTTCGGCTTCTTTTAAAAGACTTTCAATATATCGACTTCTATAGTTACCTTTAATTTTTGGAATAATACAGTAAGTACAGTTGTTATCACAGCCTTCTGAAATTTTCATGTAACCATAATGAGAGGTTTCTATATAATCTCTTTTTTCCTCAATCGCACTATCTATATATGGAGATGTGACATGATTTTTTGTTAATGAAAAAATATGTTTATCAATATCTTTAAAACTTGTAGTTCCTAAAAATAAATCAATTTCTGGAATTTCTTTTTCAAGTTCTTTTTCATATCTTTGAGACAAACAACCTGATAAAATTATGTACTTTATAATTCCCTGTTTTTTTAAATTCGCCACATCAAAAATAGTATCTATTGATTCTTCTTTTGCATCTTCAATAAAAGTACATGAATTTATTATTACTACATCTGCATCATAAAGATTATCAGTATATAATAAGTTTTTACTTTTAAGTTTTTCACTTATAAATTCAGAATCGACTACGTTTTTTGAACATCCTAATGTTATTATATGAAATTTATTCATTTTACCTCCTATCTATATATTTCAAGATTTTTTATTTCTTCTTCATTCATAATTATATTTCTTGCCTTACTTCCTACATGTCCTTCTACTATGCCTAATTCTTCTAATTGATCTATTATTCTAGCTGCCCTAGCATAACCTACACTTAATTTGCGTTGCATTAAAGATACAGAAGCCTGACCTTCGTCAAGTATTAATTCAACAGCATCTTTAATATAATCATCGTATTTATCACTTAAAGGTTCTTTTTCTAAATCTATTTCCACTAGATTTTCTTCTTTTTCTCTCTTATTAACAATACTGTTATTTTCTTTCAAAAATTCTATAACCTTTTTCACATCATCATCACTGACAAAGGATCCCTGTACTCTAATAAATTTCGAATATCCTACTGGGGAATAAAGCATATCCCCTTTTCCTAATAGTTTTTCAGCTCCACTGGTATCTAAAATTGTTCTTGAATCAACATATGACGAAACTGCAAAAGCAATCCTGGTAGGGATATTTGCCTTTATAGTTCCTGTTATAACGTCTACAGATGGTCTCTGAGTAGCTATAACTAAGTGTATGCCTGCTGCCCTTGCTAGCTGGGCTAATCTCGTTATACTGTCTTCTACTTCCTTAGGGGATGCAGCCATTAGATCCGCAAGTTCATCAATGACAATTAAAATCTTTGGTAATTTATCATCTTTTTCTTTAATATTGTAAGAATCTATATCCCTTACACTTTTTTTTGCAAACAAATCATATCTATTACTCATTTCCTGAACAGCCCAATTTAAAGCCTGTGCAGCTTTATTTACATCAGTAACAACCGGTACCAATAGGTGAGGGATTCCGTTGTATATATTTAATTCAACCACTTTTGGATCAATCAGTATCATTTTTAGTTCATCCGGTGTAAGTTTAAATAGTGTGCTTAATATCAATGAGTTTACACAAACACTTTTACCAGAGCCAGTTGCACCTGCTATTAACAGATGAGGCATACTGGATATATCAGAAATTATATTTTGTCCTGAAATATCTTTTCCTATTGCAAAAGGAATATCATAATAATTATTTTCATATTCATCTGATTCTAATATTTCTTTTAAAGTAACATTAGACATGTTTCTATTTGGTACTTCTATTCCTATTGCTGCTTTACCGGGGATCGGTGCCTCTATTCTAAGGTCTGACTTGGCTAAGCTCAATGCTATATCTTTAGAAAGATTAGTTATTTTGCTTACTTTAACTCCTGGAGCTGGTTGTAATTCATATCTAGTTATTCTAGGTCCTCTATTAATTTGAATTAACTTACAATCTATTCCAAAGTTTTTTAATGTTTCTATTAAAATCTCTGCACCTTCCATTATTTCCTTTTTTTCATTACCCTTATTTTCGTTGTTAATTGTAGTAAGTAAATCGGTTGATGGAAGTTGATATTTGGTATTTTTAGTTTTATCCATTTTTATAATAGGTTCTGTTTCTACTTTAGTTTTCTGTTGTTTATTTGTATCTTTTCTTTTATTTTCTGTTACATTTTCTTTTTTATCGATAGATAAGTTTAATACATCTTTTCTTTTATCTAGACTGTTTCTTGAAGACTCATTATAGTTTTTTATAGGATAGTTTTCTTTTTTTCTTTCTTCTTCCTTAGTACTTTTTTTTGGTTTTTTAGGTTCATTTTTAGTAGTTTTTCTTTTATTAGCAGCATTTGTCATGCCTTTAAACATACTTTTAATAACCTTACCAACAAAAATAAAGAATTTCTTTATCATATTTAATATGCTTTTTTTAGTTACAGAAATAATACTAATAAGCACCGCTGTAATTAGTATTACTATTGTCCCCATATGGCCAAATAATTTCGATATTGTGAAAGATAATAGTCCTCCTAAAACACCTCCACCATGAGTAAATATTAAATTGTTATTTTCTCCTGTTGTTTCTATAATTTCTTTAAAATCGTTGAAGCTTTCTACTAAATTTTCCGGTAGTATTGATATCAGGCCTAAATAACTTAAAAAAATTATAAACAAAATTATACTTTTATTCTTTCTTTCTTTATTAATCATACCTAATACATAAAATCCGCCTAAGGTAATCATAATATA
This sequence comes from Clostridia bacterium, assembly GCA_011390775.1. Lineage (GTDB taxonomy): Bacteria > Bacillota > Clostridia > Tissierellales > Dethiosulfatibacteraceae > UBA8670. The sequence continues at coordinate 16,981 of JAABRS010000012.1, forward strand.
AGGTAGTGTAATGAAAGCACTTCCTGTCAAAATAGTTAAGATATGTTTAATATAATTTCCTACAACACCAGATTCATATTTTTGGCTCAAAAAAAGCATAATCCCGATGGCTATAAAGATAATACCTATTATTTCAGATTTTATCTTTTCGTTTTTTTTAAGACTATTTTTTTTGATATTATTTTTTTTTGTTTTTTTAGTGTTCTTTTTTTTGGCCAATGTAAACCTCCAAACAAATATAAGTAATAATCATTATTAAATATAAAATACAATAGAATTATATCATAAAAATTAGTTGTATAAAACAAATCATAACATAAATAAAACCTATTTGATGATCAAATAGGTTATTTAATTCCAGTATGCCCGAAGCCTCCGGCTCCTCTATCTGTTTCATTTATTTCTTCAGCTTCTATCAAAACTGCTCTTTCAATTTTTTGGAATACTACCTGAGCAATTCTGTCTCCTGGATTAATTTTGAAATTTTCTTCGCTTAGATTTATTAAAATTACTTTAATCTCACCTCTATAATCGCTATCTATAGTTCCTATGCCATTAACTAAACTAATTCCGTGTTTTATTGCCAGTCCACTTCTTGCTCTCACTTGAGCTTCGTATCCAACAGGAATTTCCATGAAAATTCCGGTAGGTATAAGCTTTCTTTCCAGTGGTTTAAGTTCAATAGGTTCTTTACTATTGCACCTTAAATCAATTCCTGAAGAGCCTTCTGTCTTATATTCAGGCATTTTAAAATTATTCTTTTTTAAAATTTTTACTTTCATAAACATCTCCTAAAAATTATTTAAAATGTCATCAATGTTTTTATGTTTTTCAAGATTTCCTATATATGCAATATTATATTTTTTTGAATCAAAAATATAATTTATTGAACTCATAACATCTTCGTATTTTACATTTTCTATTTTGTCAATTATGCTTTCTGGAGTAATGGTTTCATTATAAAGTAATTCTCTTCTTCCAAGAATGGTCATTCTACTTGATGTATTTTCAAGACTAAGGATATAATTACCTTTCATCTGAGATTTAGCTCTATCAAACTCGTGTTTCTTAATATCTCCATTTTTTATTTTTGTTATTTCATCTTTTATCAGGCTTGTTGATTCTTTAACAGAGTCGGTATTTATTGCTGAGTAAATACCAAATAACCCTGTCTCTTTATAACAGGAGTTAAAAGAATAAATTGAGTATACCAAGCCTTGTTTTTCTCTTATATTTTGAAAGAGTCTTGAACTCATACTTCCACCTAATATATTATTTAAAATATTTAAAGTATAGTAATTAGTATTATCTCTTTCAAATCCTTCAGTTCCTAAACAAAAATGCAACTGCTCAATGTCTTTATTAATACCTTTTATTTTTCTTGAAAATTCATACTTAATGTTTCTATCTTTAAAACTGTTGCTGCTTGAAAATCCATTAAAGTACTTTCTAACAGTTTTTTCTACTACATTTGGTTCTACATTTCCTACTATTGATATTACGGTATTTGGTCCTGTATATCTTTTTTCCATATAATCTAATATAACATTTCTGTCAATATTTTTTAATGTTTCCTTTACTCCTAATATAGGCATAGATAACGGTTTTTTTTCAAAAGCAATCTTTGATAGAAGGTCATGTGCATATTCCTCAGGGGAATCATCATACATCTTTATTTCTTCTTCTATAACTTTTTTTTCTTTTATAATTGAATCTTCAGATATTGTTGAGTTGAATATCATATCTGCTAATATATCCATTGAAACATCAAATTTTTCAGCAGTAACTTTAGAATAAAAACATGTAGATTCTTTGCTAGTAAAAGCATTTATTTGGCCGCCTATACTATCAATTTCCTCTGCTATTTGACTTGCTGTTCTTTTTTTTGTACCTTTAAACATCATATGTTCAATGAAATGAGAAACTCCATTATTTATATCATCTTCATAGGTAGAGCCAGCACCTATCCATAATCCTATAGATACCGACTTTACATAATCAATTTTTTCAAAAACAACTCTTAATCCGTTATCCAGCTTAAAACTATGAATCATATATGCCTCCTAGTTTAAGTGAATTATTCATTATTATCTTCTTTTGATTTTTCCTTATCTTCTATAGCTGCCTGTCTTGAAAGGCTAATTCTACCTTGATCGTCTATTCCTATGACCTTAACTAGTACATCTTCGCCTTCGCTAAGAACGTCTTCAACTTTTTTAATTCTTTTATCAGATATCTTTGAGATATGAAGTAATCCATCTTTTCCATCTGTTACTTCAACAAATGCTCCAAATGGTTTTATTCTTACTACTTTACCTAAGTATATATCTCCAATTTCAACGTCTTTGATTATACTTTCAATCATACCCTTAGCTTTTTCACCATCAGCTTGATTTTCAGCTGCTATAATTACTGTTCCGTCATCTTCTATATCAATTTTAACATTAGCTTCATCTATTATTTTATTGATAGTCTTTCCGCCTGAACCGATAACATCCTTTATTTTACCAGGAGCTATTTGCATTCTGATAAGTTTTGGTGCATAACCAGACAATTCTTCTCTTGGCTTATCTATACAAGCATTCATTTTATCTAATATAAATAAACGTCCAACCTTTGCTTGCTCTAATGCTTGTTTTAGTATAGACTTATTAATTCCATCAATTTTAATGTCCATTTGAACTGCAGTTATTCCATCTTTCGTTCCAGCTACTTTAAAGTCCATGTCTCCTAGAAAATCTTCTAATCCTTGTATATCAGTAAGAACTTTAACATTTTCTCCTTCTTTCATAAGTCCCATAGCAATACCTGCTACCGGTTTTTTGATAGGTACTCCTGCATCCATTAAAGACATGGAGCTACCACAAACACTTGCTTGAGAAGTAGAACCATTAGAACTAAGAACTTCTGATACTAATCTTATCGTATAAGGGAATTCTTCTTTTGATGGAATCATTGGTTTAAGAGCTTTTTCAGCTAGGGCTCCATGTCCAATTTCTCTTCTACCAGGACCTCTCATCGGTCCAGTTTCTCCTACACTAAAGTTAGGGAAATTATAATGATGCATGTATCTTTTGTTTTCTTCATCAGTAATACCATCTATTATTTGTTCGTCTCTAGTTACTCCTAAAGTTGCAATAGTCATTACTTGAGTTTTACCTCTTGTAAATAATCCTGATCCATGAGCTCTAGGTAATAGACTTGTTTCACAGGTTATTTTTCTAATTTCGTCTGTTTTTCTATTGTCAGGTCTTATACTTTTTTCTAAGATATTTTTTCTAATAAATTCTTTTTTCATTGAATATATACTATCTTCAATATCTTTGCCGTTATCCGGATATTTTTCTAAATATTTTTCAGTTATTTCTTCTTCTATTTCCTCAAATTTTTCACTTCTTTCATCAGCATCTTCAATTTCATTTGCTTCAGAATATTTATTTGAATAATCTTCTATAATTTCTTTTTTTATATCTTCATCTGGTAGAAAATATTGTAATTCAATTTTTTCTTTACCTATTTCTTCTCTAATATCTTTAATAAATTTACATATATTTTTAATTTCTTCATGTGCAAATAGTATTCCATCAAGCATTACATCTTCACTAACTTCTTCTCCACCTGCTTCTACCATCATAACAGCTTCTTCAGTTCCTGCAACAGTTAAGTCTAAAGATGATTGTTCCCTTTGCTCTACTGTAGGATTTATTATGTATTCTTCATCAATATAACCAACTGAAACCGACCCCGTAGGTCCGTTAAAAGGTATATCAGAGACTGTTAGTGCAAGTGATGAACCTATCATTCCAGCAATTTCAGGAGAATAGTCTTGTTCTACAGATAAAACTGTTATAATTATTTGAACATCGTTTCTTATTCCATCATTAAATAGTGGTCTTAAAGGTCTATCAATTAATCTGCAAGTTAATATGGCTTTTTCACTTGGACGACCTTCTCTTTTAATAAATCCTCCAGGAATTTTACCAACTGAATATAATTTTTCTTCGTAATCTACACTTAGCGGGAAGAAGTTTAATCCTTCCTTTGGCTTACTGGACATTGTAGCCGTAACAAGAACCATAGTATCACCGTATTTTACTAAACAAGATCCATTAGCTTGTTCTGCTAATTTACCAAATGTTACTTCTAGCTCTTTACCAGCTAGATTATATTTATAAATTTTTTCCATGTTTTCCTCCTCTTTTATAAACAAGAGAGCGGTCTAAGCCGCTCTATTTATCTTCTCAATCCAAGTTTTTCAATTAATGTCCTGTATCTTTCGATATCTTTGTTTTTTAAGTACTTCAACAGACCTCTTCTTTTACCTACCATTCTCAATAAGCCTCTTCTTGAGTGATGATCTTTTTTATTGTCTTTTAGATGTTCAGTTAAGCTATTTATTCTATATGTTAATATCGCTATTTGAACCTCCGGTGATCCTGTATCACCTTCATTAATTTTGTACTCGTTAATAATTTCTGATTTCTTTTCTTTTGCTAAAGTCATTTCATTACCTCCATTTATTTGTTTGTTCACCATTCACTTTGCAAATCGTTGAGGACTCGATAAACATAGCAAATGCTAAAATTACTATTGTATTTTAACATATTTATTTTTTTTTGTAAACTTAGTTCTTAAAGATTATTTCGCCATCATCAAATTTATCATTAAAATAAAAACATACTTCTCCATTTTCATTTTCAATCTTTACATAATTATCTTCCTGTATATTGTAAGTTCCAGCTTTAGGATAAGCAAAATCACCTTTTTTAATAAGTATTTCTTTCTCTTTTCTGTACAATATTTCATGTTCTTTAAGAAAAATTGTGTAGTTGTTTATTAATAGTTTATTTGCTTTATTGATTTCTCCCTTCTCTATTAGTTCTCTTATAGAAGTACTGCTGACATCTTTATTCTTATAAAGAACCTCGTCAATAATTTTAACTCCAAATTTATATTTATCTCCTAAGGTTTTTAATAGATTAATGTCTCCTTTTGCCTTGTATCCAAAATGAAAATTATAACCAGCAACTATATAATCTATTTTGTGAGTTTCTATTAAAAATTTTTTAACAAATTCTTCCGGTTCCATATTAGATATTTCTTTTGTAAGTTTAATACTAATTATTCCATCTATATTATAGTAGTCTAGCATTCTATGCTTTCCAACTTCACCGTAAATTTTTTTAGCTCTTTTATCAAAGTTTTTAAAAAAATTATCATTATAATCAAAGGTTATAATAT
>JAABRS010000122.1 GCA_011390775.1 Clostridia bacterium
ATTAAAGGAGGTAAAAATATGTACGAAAAATATTTAGAAGTAAGTAAAGAAGTACAAGATGCTCTCAAGGGAGGAAAACCGGTAGTAGCCTTGGAATCTACTATAATATCCCACGGTATGCCCTATCCTAGAAATGTAGAAACAGCCCTAAAAGTAGAAGAAATCATAAGAAATGAAGGGGCAATACCGGCAACCATTGCGATTATAAAAGGTAAAATTAAAGTAGGTCTTTCTGAAGAAGAAATAGAATACTTAGGCAAGGCAGAAAACGTTCTAAAAACATCAAGAAGAGACATCCCTTTTATAGTATCTAAAGAAATGGACGGTGCAACTACCGTAGCATCTACCATGATTATTTCATCTCTTGCCGGAATTAAAGTTTTTGCTACTGGAGGAATTGGTGGAGTCCACAGGGGAGCTTCAGAAACCTTTGATATATCTGCCGATCTAGAAGAGCTATCAAGAACCAATGTTGCTGTAGTATGTGCCGGAGTCAAATCCATACTGGATATAGGTCTAACCTTAGAATATTTAGAAACCAACGGTGTTCCTGTAGTGGGATATCAAACAGAAGAAATGCCTGCTTTTTACACCAGAAAAAGCGGTTTTAATGTGGATTATAAGGTTGATACCCCTACAGAAATCGCCAAGGCACTTAAAACAAAATGGGATCTAGATCTTAAAGGCGGCATGGTTGTAGCAAATCCTATAGAAGAAAAATATCAAATGGATTATGATTTAATAAACAAAGCTATAAAGGATGCTATAATTGAAGCAAACAAAAAAGGCATAAAAGGAAAAGAATCAACTCCATTTCTATTATCAAAGGTTAAAGATATTACCGAAGGTCAAAGTCTCGAATCCAACATAAAACTTGTTTTCAACAATGCTGGTCTGGCAGCAAAAGTAGCTTTAGAACTTTCAAATCTAAATTTAGAAAATTAGATTAAATGTATTAAAAATAATTTTCTCTTGACAAAAATTCTAATCTGATATATTATTAAAAAAATTTAACAAATCAAAGCTGTGATAGAAGAAAGTAAACTTGAGGAAGCTATTAGGGAGTATTCACCTTAGACTGAAAGTGAATATTAGACCAATCATTTTGAAGTTCCTTCTTGAGCTACAGGCTGAATTAAGTAGGTCTTGTCGTTTTCCAACGTTATATGGATAAAATATCAGATTTATAAATCTCGTATTTGATAAAGTGCAGCAGTACAACTGCTGAAATCGGGTGGTACCGCGAAAAAGTTTATAAACCTTTCGTCCCTATATATTTATAATATTTAGGATCGAAAGGTTTTTTTGTATTTAAAATTAAGAAAGGATGGTAAAAAAATGAAAAACTGTATTGAAAGTAAAATTGTCAAAGATAAGAAAATTATAAAGAGAGTATCCTATCAAGGGTTGCCTTTTTCCTACTCGGAAATCACTTCAAAAACACTATTTGAAAGAGCAGAACTAATCAACATGGAATCTTTTGAAGACGTATTTAAAGATGTCCATAAAGGAAATACAGATATTGGAGTGGTACCTATAGAAAACACAAAAGCAGGATATGTGAATGAAGTTTACGACTTACTCTTAAAATATAATTTGTACATTAACTACGGCTACATCAAAAAAATAGACCACTGTCTCGCCGGTACTTCTAACTCGACAATTGAAGATGTAAAAGAAGTTCATTCTCATCCTCAGGCTTTAATGCAATGTAGGGATTACTTGAGAAATAATAATTTGAAAACAGTAAATGAAGTCAACACCGCCGTAGCTGCTAAAAAAATTAAAGATAAGGAAGACAAAACCATTGCTTGTTTATGTTCGGTTGAAGCAGCAAAGTACTATGGATTGAAAATACTCAAAGAAAAATTAAATCCAAAAGAAAACTATACAAGATTTGGAGCAATATCCAAGGACTTATTAGCTGAAAAAAACCACAATAGAATAAGTATCCTCTTCAAAGTACCTCATGAAGCAGGAGCCTTAAATGAGGTTATCTCATTATTCGCAAAAAATAATCTCAGTTTATCATCCATATACTCGAGACCGGATATGAGCAGTCCATGGAAATATTTATTCTATTTGGATTTTGACGGCAATATCCTTGATAATGCTGTATTATCAATCCTTAATAAGCTTAAGCATGAACTTCCCTATTTGAAGATTCTTGGAAGTTACAAAATTTAAAATAGTTTGTATTCACTGCTGTAATTATTTGAAGTTTCATAAAATATTCAACATATATTTAATTTATCATTGACATTTTTCTCCCATATGGTAAAATGTTACAAATTATAAATATTTTGAGGAGAAAACTATGTTGCCTTTAAGTAAATTTAATGCAGTTGAATATTTTAGCTATTTTACAAGTAATTATTATTATTACTTTTATTTTAGTATACAAAAACTGCATAAATATATTTATAAAGGAACTAAAGGTATGTCCAGCTGCAGCTTCAGCTGATCGTAACTTAGAATAATATTCTCAATACAGTATACTGTTAGAGTCCTTTATAGGGACTCTTTTTTATTATCTATACCATATCCCAGGAGGTTAAAAATGATACTAGTAATTAATAAAAATGCAAAAAAAGAAGATGTAGCAAAAGTAAAAGAAATGATTGAAAGCAAGGGTTGTACCGAACATGAATCCATCGGACTTAACTATCACATAATCGGTGTAGTAGGAGATACCAGTGTAATCGACGAAGGAATGTTTCAAAGAAGTGATGCCGTAGATAAGGTACTTCATGTTCAGGAGCCTTACAAAAAATCCAACAGGCTTTTTCATCCTGCAAACACAGAAGTTAAAGTAGGAAATGAGGTGTTTGGAGGTAAGAAACTAGGCATCATAGCAGGACCTTGCTCCGTAGAAAGTGAAGAGCAGATAATTTCAGTAGCACAGTCCGTTAAAAAATCAGGTGCAAGATTTCTAAGAGGTGGAGCCTTCAAACCTAGAACCTCCCCTTACAGCTTTCAGGGATTAGAGCTGGACGGTTTAGAATTATTAAAAAAAGCAAAAGAAAAAACCGGTCTCCCTATAGTGTCGGAAATAATGTCTACAGACTTAATTGATGAATTCGTTGAAAATGTAGATGTAATACAGGTTGGAGCAAGAAATATGCAAAACTTTGATTTGCTAAAAGAACTGGGGAAAACCAATAAACCTATATTACTTAAAAGGGGCATGTCAGCTACAATTGAAGAACTACTAATGTCTGCAGAATATATTATGTCCGGTGGAAATGAAAATGTAATCTTGTGTGAAAGAGGAATAAGAACCTTTGAAAATTATACTAGAAATACCTTAGACCTTAGTGCTATCCCTGCAATCAAAAAACTAAGTCACCTTCCGGTAATAGTAGATCCTTCTCATGCAACAGGCTTTTGGTGGATGGTTGAGCCTCTTACTAAGGCAGCTATAGTTGCCGGTGCGGATGGTATGATAATAGAAGTTCATAACGACCCTAAGAATGCTTTATGCGACGGAAATCAATCCGTAAAACCGGAAAGATTTGAAGAATTAATGAATAAAATTAAAGCTTTGGCAGAATTAGAAGGACGAGAAGTTTAAATTAAGAAAGGAGGTTGTAATCATGGAAAATTTATCTGATAAAAACATTACAATTGTTGGTCTTGGACTTATTGGGGGATCTATGGCTAAGGCAATAACAAAAAATTTAAAAGTTAAAAATATATGGGCTGTAGATACCGACGAAAACACTTTGAAATTAGCTATGGAAGAAAAGGTAATAAACTGTGGATATATTGATCCTAAATATCCTTTAGAAAATTCAGATATAGTGATAATATGTACTTATCCAGATACAACCTTGAAGTTTATAAAATCAAATGTAGATTATTTTAAGTCAAATGCTTTAATAACTGACACAACGGGGATTAAAAAATCAATAGTTGAAAAAATAAATAATATACTTAGAGAGGATACCATATTTATAGGAGGTCACCCTATGGCCGGCAGAGAAGTTTCAGGATACAAATTTTCAAATGAAGATATATTTAAAAATTCAGAATATATTTTATCTCCCACTGACAACACATGTGAAAAATCTTTAACTATGCTAACTCAACTTATAAAAGGTATAGGTTTTAAAAAAGTTACTTTTATGTCCCCTGACATTCACGACAAAAAGATAGCATTCACCAGTCAACTCCCTCATGTAATAGCCTGTGCACTAATTAACAACACAGGTTTAGAAGAAGATACGAGTGGTATAGGTGGAAGCTTTAAAGATATGACTAGAGTAGCAAATATTAATTCGAATCTCTGGTGCGAACTAATATCAGAAAATAAAGACAATGTGTTAAAAGAGATGAATATTTTCATGGAAGATTTAAGTAATATTTATGAAGTAATCGAGAAGAATGATAAAAAAGAATTAGAAAAATTATTTGAAAAAAGTAGTATGCGTAGAAAGGGTATTGATGATGAAAACACTAACTGTTGAATTTAAAACTAAAAAATATGATGTAATTATAGAAAAAGATTTTATTGAGAAAATAGGAAATGAAGTAGCAAAAATTTATAAAAACACTAAGATTTCAGTAATAACAGACGAAAATGTATTTGATATATACGGAGAAAAATTGAAGACAAGTCTTCTGAAATCAGGTTTTGACGTGGATATTATAGTTGTAAAACCAGGAGAAGATAGTAAATCTTTTACAGTTTTAGAGAGTATCTACAAGAAACTACTGTCTTTTAATCTTACAAGAGGAGATATGATTATAGCCTTTGGAGGTGGAGTTGTAGGAGATTTAGGCGGATTTGCAGCATCAACCTATCTAAGAGGAGTAGACTATATTCATGTTCCAACTACACTTCTCGCTCAAATCGACTCCAGCATAGGAGGTAAGGTAGGGATAAATTTAGATGAAGGAAAAAACCTGGCAGGAAGCTTTTACCATCCAAAAAAAGTAATAATAGACCCAAACTTTTTAAACACATTGGATGATAAATACATTAAAGACGGATTAGGAGAAGTTATTAAGTACTCATGTATATATGACGAAAATTTCTTTAATCAACTGTTAGAAATTAAGAATAAAAATCAGTTATTTGAAAATATGGAAGATATAATCTACACCTGCTGCAGTATAAAAAAAGAAATAGTTGAAAAAGACGAAAGAGATAGAGGAAGTAGAATGGTTCTCAACTTCGGACATACCTTCGGTCACGGAATAGAACGATCTACAAACTACAAATATACCCATGGTGAAGCAGTAGCAATAGGCATGTATAATATAACCAAAAGAAGTGAAGAACTGGAACTTACAGAACCAGGAACCTCAGAAAAAATAAAAGCAATACTAAATAATTTTAATATAGAACACAAACTCCCTAATATAGTTGTTGAAGGAATATTAAGTTCAATGAAATACGACAAGAAAAATATCTCCGGATTTATAAACTTAATACTTTTAAAGAAAATCGGTGAAGTTACCATTAAAAAAATAAAGTCTGAAGAAGTATATAGTTTTTTAGGAGGAAATCTTGTGAAAAAGAATATTGTCCTAATAGGAATGCCCGGATGCGGAAAAACCACACTTGGTGGAGAAATTTCAAGAAAATTAAATAAAAATCTAATTGATATGGATATATATATTGAAGAAAATGAAAAAAGAACTATAAAAGAAATGTTTGCAGAAAACGAAAATATATTTAGAGATGCAGAAACAAAATACTCGGAAAAACTAAGTAAAAAATATTCTCATATTATTGCCACCGGAGGAGGTATAGTAAAGCGAAAAGAAAATATTTCTCATTTGAGGAACAATTCGGTTATTGTATTTCTAAATAGACCTCTTGAAAACATCCTCAGTGATATAGACACCGAAACCAGACCTTTATTAGCCGAAGGGAAAGAACTCCTCAAAAAATTATACAACGAAAGAATAAATTTGTATAAAGAATACTGCGACCTGGAAGTAAAAAACATTGGAGATATACCAGATGTAGCTGATGAAATTATAGAAGTGGTTTTGGATCACGAAAGAGAGCTCAGCCGTTCACAAATGATGGCATAAAAAATAACCCAGGACATTCTGGGTTATTTTTAAATTATATTTCTAATGCTTCTTCTGCTTCTTTTATTATACTTTGTATTATAGTTTCACAACTGTCTACAGATTTTATAAC
>JAABRS010000123.1 GCA_011390775.1 Clostridia bacterium
AATAGCTTCTAATTTTCCTTCTGATGCAAGCTTCATCATCCATTTTTCTGCTGCATTTTTATTTAATACGGAAAATGTAGGAAATGTATGTTGAGTCATTAAAATATCTATCATTTTTAAATTATGCTGCATTGCTATTGTCCATTCAGTAATTAGTTCTGATGCTCGCTCACCAACGATTGTCGCCCCATATATTTTTCCACTATCATCTGTTATAATTTTTAAGAAACCTTCTGGTGTTCCGTCAATTACAGCTCGAGCATAGTCCTTATAATTTTCTTTCACAACAAAATATTTAAATTCTTTTTCCTTCGCTTCGTTTTCTTTCATTCCTACCTGAGCAATCTCAGGATCAGTAAAAATTACAGTCGGCACAATATAATTATCTCCTTCAAGATATTTTGGTTCATTCTTACCCAAAGCTTGCATTAATGATAACATTGCCTGGTGCATAGCTGAATGTGTGAAAGGCCATTTCCCGTTAATATCGCCAAGTGCATAAATATTCGGGATATTTGTTCGATTAAATGCATCTACCTTAATATGTTTTTTATCATAATCTATTCCCGCTGCTTCTAGATTTAAAGAATCTAGGGAAGGTTTTCTTCCTGTTGCAACTAAAATTTGGTCAGATACAAAAGTACCTGCTGTAGTTTCAGTATATATACCATCCATTTTTTTATTCACTGATTCAATTTTTTCACCGTTATAAAATGCTATTCCTTCTTTATCAAATGTCTTTTCAACCAATGCTGATGCTTCACTATCTTCTGATGGTGCCAGTTGTTCATCCATTTGAACAATTGTTACACTACTACCAAGACGACTAAAAGCTTGAGCTATTTCTACACCAATAGCCCCACCACCAATAATTGTCAATCTTTTCGGGATTTCTTCTAAGTCAAATATGTTTTCATTCGTAAGATATGGTACTTCAGAAAGCCCATCAATTGGAGGTATCATTGGTACTGTTCCAGTAGCTATAAAAATTAAATCTCCCTGATACTTTTCACCATCTACCATAACAGTTTGAGAATCCACAAATGATGCCGGTCCTTTTTCTAACAGAAGATCAGCATCCGAAAATTTTTTCCGCAAAATTTCGCCAGTTAGCGAATCAACTTTTTCTCTCACAATTTCTAATGGGTTTTCTATTTGAGATTCACAATTTAGTTTTATACCAAAATTTTTTAATTTCTCTAAATCCTTATTCATTCGAGCTGCTTTTATAATCGCCTTTGATGGAATGCAACCAACATTTAAGCATTCTCCACCTATAGCTTTTTTCTCAATACCTAATACTTTTAGTCCCATCTTTGTTCCCATGCCCACAGCAGTCATCCCGGCAGGACCCATTCCTATAACAATTAGATCATATTTCATTTTTTATACCTCCTGTTTTTTTACAATCATTCACTCCATCTATACTTTCTGTTCTTAATTAAAGTATCAACATTACAATTCAAACATAATCCATTGTGACAGCATATTACATAGCCACATTCAGGACATTTCCACTTTTTTTCCTCTTCCTTTAAGAATCTATCCATACCATATTCCCTTATAAATTTAAGATTTTTGATCATACTCATGTGATATTTTGTGCGATATCGTTTATCTAATGATTTTAATCTTTTACAGGGGAACTCTTCGCATTGGTAGCAAAAGCGTAATTTTCCTTTTCCTATTAATTCGCATTTATTAGCCATATGCTTGCAATTCTCTCCTCTAGGAATACATCCAGGACAGTATTTTCTATGAAATCCTTTTTTATTAAGATCTTTCTCTTTAAACTGATAAGCTACACATAACTTGCAATTCATTCCACATAGAGCAATTAATACTTCTTTCAATGGAGCTCCTCCTAATTTAGTGAATATCATTAAATTTCAAAATAAGTCTCATTAATTATTAAAATCTGTTTATTATCTAAAATTTTAAGTATGTCCTCGTCGGTTATTTTAGAGAATAGTGATACTTTTTTTATGCATAGCTTGTTTCCACATGTCATGCATCCATCTTTTGGGAAATGAAAAATCTTCCCATTTATATCTATCTCCTCTTTATTTAAATAATTATATCATATTTTTTATTAAAACATATATCTTGACACGGTATATCGTGGTGTGATATAGTTGTTTATATCGAATCGTGATATAGCACATTCTGATATAGGAGGTTACACATGGATACAGATATACTTAAAAAAAATTATTTGCCTATGACTGAAACAGCATATTATATTCTTTTATCTCTTTATGAAGATAGACATGGCTATGGAATAATGCAGCATGTAGAGAATATCACTGAGGGAAGAATAAATATAGGAGCAGGAACAATGTATGGAACTCTATCAAAATTGGAAAAAGAAAATTTAATTATTCATGAAAAAGAAATTGATAGAAAGAAAATTTACAAACTCAGTGAAAAGGGTCAAAAAGTACTAATATTAGAACTAGAAAGACTCGAAAAATTATTAAATGACGGTAAAGTCGAAATAGGAGGATTAAAATGAAAACAATAAAGACTAAATGGTTCTGGTGGTGGGGTTGGAACCCGCAGAAAGTTGAAGACTGGTTAGAAGAAATGGAATCATATGGTTGGAATCTCTATCAAGTAGATATGTGGGGACTTCGATTCAAATTTACAAAAGAACAGACTCAATCTATACGATACTGCGTAGATTTTCAGTCAAAAGTTGATGGAAACTACCTAAGTATTTTGAAGGATGACGGTTGGAAAATGGTGTGGTCTGGAGCTGGCGGTTGGTATCTGTGGAAAAAACCTTATGAAGAAAAAAGGCCTGATATATTCTCTGATACTGATTCTCTAATAGAAAGAAATAATAGATTGTCTAAAATTCTTGTACCATTTTTTTTATTAATCATAGCAATATTTATTTTTCTTTTAATAAATCGTGATCACGGTAATGAATTTTTAATAGGACTATATATTGTGTTAATTAGTTTTTACGGATTCTTATTTTATCAACTACAAAAATATAATGAAAAACTTAAAAATGATATTAAGGAATAAAACTATTATTTCATTATTTGATTAATCTCACCTTTGCCACCAAAATACTTTACTTCTCCATAGGCTCCATTAATGAAGGTTAGTTGAGGTGGTTTATGTCCCAAATCCACATCATAAATTACCGGAACATTCAAATCACTTAAAGCCTTTTGAAAAGCATCTATATAAGTAAAATCTTGAGTATCTTCATATCCCTCTAATCTCCCATATAGAAAACCATTAGTGTTAGTAAACCAACCATTTTCCTTCATCTGCCATAGAGTTCTGTAGATATCACCTGCATTCATTTCGCAACTTTCTAAATACCATATGATTCCCTTGTCTTTAAATTGGCTTATATAATTTTTAACATTATCATAAGGTGTACCAATAATCTTACAAAGAACATCCATACAGCCACCGATTAGTCTCCCTCTAAATTCATGATTCTCATTATCCAAACTTTTCCAGATAACTTCTTCAGAAAGATTATATGAAGGAAATATATCTTTCTTAACTTCAAGCCAGTCTTTTTGGTATTTTTTCAAGTTTTTTTGGCTAAAATTCTTACCCTTATCAAGGGAAAGTATATCTAATGCTTTAAGTACCGACGGATCAATTGATTCAAAACCAAAATCAATACAATTTGGTCCATGAGCTGTAGCAATATTTAGATTTGTAGTAAAAGTAAAAAGCAAAGTGCTTGTATCAGAAAATCCTAAAATCCATTTAGGAGGTAATTCTTCTATTAATTTTAAATCAAGATATGGAAGCATATCCATTAAAAATTCTCCACCCCAAGGAGGAATAATAGCCTTTACGTTTGGGTTTTTATACAATGACATAAACTCTTCATATCTAGTTTTAGAGCTGGCACTAACAGCCTTATAATTTTGCCTAACACTTGGTGTCTCAATATATTTATACCCTAAATTACTAAGAGTTTTCACTGCATAATCTAATTTATTTAAAAAAACTCCAGCAACTCCTGATGATGGTGCACAAATACCTATGGTATCTCCTTTTTTTAGTGGTAATGGATATTTTATCATTTTATACCTCCTAAATTTATTTGTATCAATTATTCTTATTTAAAAAAATTCATAAATAATAGTTTCTATCTAGTAATAGTTTATTTAAAATTGATATTTCTATATTATTCTACCATTAACAAAAAATAAATTGAAGTATAGAAATTATTAATTATTATAATCATACATATATTTTAAATAATTTTGATATTTAATATGTTTTCATGATATAATTTGTATAATAATACATGAGTGTTTGTGTGTTAAATATAGTGAAAGAAGGTAATGATTATGAGGAAATATTTTTACTTAAAATTCATAATAACTTTCATAATAACAACATTAATACTAAGTAGTTTGTCAGCTTATGCAGGTACCCCCAGCTCATGGGCTGAGGCAGAGGTGACTGAAGCTAGAAACAAAGGTTTAGTTCTGCCAGAATCTGATGATAATTTTCAAGATGAAATTACTAGAGAATTATTTTGCAAGTTAGTTGTAAATCTAGTTGAGCAAGCAACGGTTAATCCTGTAACAATAACTATTACAAACCCCTTCGAAGACACAAACAACACAGAAATCATTAAAGCTTATCAACTTGGCATAGTTAATGGTATGACTAACACGGAATTTGGTCCGGATTTATTGATTACAAGAGAGCAAGTTGCTGCTATGATGATGAGAGCAGCAAGAAAACTAGATGATCTTATGGATCATCATTTTACTAAAATTATGTGGGTCGGTTCTCCTCCAGAATTTGCAGATCAAGATGATATTTCCAGTTGGGCCTTGGAAGATATTCGAGCAGCTAATCACCTTGATATTATGAAAGGAGTAGGTAATAATGAAATTGATCCTAAAGGTAATACAACTATAGAGCAAAGCATATTACTTATTTTGAGAGTTTTTAATGAATATTTGCCATTAAGGGAAAATTCAGCTCCTAAAGCTTTGCCAAATGGAATCTTTGAATTTGATGTACCTGAAGGTACAAGTGTAGATATAATCTTAGAAGATATTGCTTATGACCCTGATGGAGATTCTATTAGAATTTCAGGTATAGGTGGAAATAATACTTTTGGAAGTATGGTTAATCACACAGATTATATAACTTTCACCGGTGAAATGGTAGATGAAGATGCTGTAAGCAATTGGCATGTAACGGTCACTGATGAAATAGAGCAAACACAAATAAATTTAATCTTCAATGTAATAGACACTCCAAATAATCCACCAACTGTATTTATGAATCCTTCATATACGGTGAATGAAGGAGAAACAGTGGAAATTATTACAACTCAAGTAGCTGAAGATCCAGAAAATGATGTTTTAATCTTCACCGATTATTCATTACATGAAGATATGTCTGAAGAAGTAGGTACAGGACAAATCACCTCCAGTTTAATTGGTAATCCTAACTCTTTTATATTTACAGCAGATTTAGTTTCTGAAGATACATCCACACTCTATAGTATAACTTTGACTGATGGGACTAATGAAGTAGTCGTTCCAGTTGGAATAAATGTTGTAAATGTAAACGATCCTCCTGTTGGAAATCCTATAACTACCCTACATCAAGATGAAGGAACTAGTAAGATTTACTGGGGATTTGATGTAGCTACAGACCCTGATGAAGATACACTTCATATTACTGATTTTGCAGTAAGCGAACAAAATCAACATGATATTGGAACTCCTGAAATAAGAGATTTTGATGGAGCTTATTATTTTTATTTTACAGCAGACGAAGTACCTACTGCTACTTGGACTTACTATGATTTAACGGTAACTGATGGAATTCATGAAACTATTGTTACTATTAGAATTCAAGTAGATAATATTGGGTGAAGTTAATTAAATATCTGTATGTTATATAGTTCAAGTTCTAATTAAAGAAAGCTAGGCTTTTTAAGTTACTAGCTTTCTTTTTATTTAACATTTTCTCAATTCGTTAGTAGGGTTACGACTTCTCTCAAACTTCTTCACCTAGTTATCCTATCTTTTACCGAGATTCTTATAAATTCGAA
>JAABRS010000124.1 GCA_011390775.1 Clostridia bacterium
TTCACTAGGTAATGATGTGAGAATTTTAGATATAGATAAAAATAAACTTGAAAAAGCAAGAAATATTTTTCCCAAAAACCTTACTACACTTTATTCAAATAAAAAAAATCTAAAAAAATGTATACAAGAATCAGATGTTTTAATTAATTGTGTTCTCTGGGATAAAAATGCTACAGGGCATCTAGTGTATAGAGAAGATTTAAAGAAAATGAAAAAAACAGCTATTATTGTTGATGTATCTTGTGACGAAGCAGGAGCTGTAGAAACATCAAGGCCTACTTCTCATGATGATCCAATCTATTTTGAAGAAGGAATATGTCACTATGCTGTTGATAATATTCCATCAGCTTATTCAAGAACAGCTACAGAAATACTGTCAAACTCAACATTGTCATATCTTTTAAAAATTACAAAATACGGAATAAAAAATACTTTGAAAAAAGATGCGTATTTTAGAAAAGGATTAAGCTTTTACAAAGGTAAACTTACTTTAAAAGAAACAGCAACTAAGCATAATTTAGAATATGTAGATGCTTTGAAAGCTATTGAGGAGGTGGAATAAAAACTAACACTAAATATTGTAAAAGAATTTATAAAATAAAATATTAAAAGAGGAGATGTTTATGAAAGAGAAATTAAATGAAAAAATTGAAAAAGCAGCATCAGCTGAAGGGAAGAAAGTTAATCCTAAATTAAATTATCTAGCATTAGGAGTATTCTTGTTAGTAGTTATAGCATCATATATAAAAGGTGATTTCCCTGTTGATGCAGAAGGTAATACGATTTATGGAGCATGGTCTTTAATACCTCCGGTAATGGCAGTAATATTTGCATTTATTACTAGAGAAGCATTGTTTGCATTATTATTAGCAAGCATATCAGCTCTATTCATTATGGGAGAAGGCTTATGGGGACTTCCAGGTTTATTTCAAGATGCTTTGGGTAATGGCTGGTTCATATGGGTTGTAATGATAGAAGTATTTATCGGAGTTCTGGTATCTTTCTTCTTGAAAACTGGTTCAACAGGTGAATTTAGTAAAGTAGCAGGAAAAAAAATCAAAACTAGAGTAGGAGTTCAATTACTAGCATGGGTTCTAGGTATGTTTATATTTTTTAGTGACTACTTTTCTCCACTATTCGTAGGTCCTGTTATGAAAGATTTAACGGATAAGGCTAAAATATCTAGAGAAAAACTAGCATATATTTGCGATTCTACTTCGGCTCCTATGTCGGTATTAGTTCCTTTTAGTTCATGGGGTGTATATATAACGGGTCTTTTAGTAGGTTTGGGAACAATAGAGAACTTAAACCAAGCATCAAGTGTATTTTTCGGATCTGTAATATTTAACTTTTATGCAATATTTGCAATAGCTATGGTTGGATTAATTGCAAAAGGAATAATACCAGAATTTGGTCCTATGAAAAGGGCTGAAGAAAGAGCTATGAATGAAGGTAAGGTTCTTGCAGATGGTGCTCAACCTTTAATGGGAGTTGAATTATCTTCAATAGAAAAAGCTGATGAAATAGAAAAACCAAATTTAATCTTAAATTTCTTTACACCTGTAGTAATAGTAATTGTTGTTGCTGTAGGAAGTTATGTTCTAACTGGCTCTGCTATGACATTAGAAGCATTTATGTTTGCAGTATTTTATTTAGGCGTAGTCATGATTTTTCAAAAGCTATCTATTAAAGATATATTTGACACAGCAGTACAGGGTATTAAAGGGGTTACACCTGCAATAGCAATTCTAGCAATGGCTTATCTTATAAATACAGCAAGTTCAAACTTGGGAACAGCTGGATATGTAATTGCAATTACTGAAAACTGGTTAACACCTTCATTGCTTCCATTATTAGCATTTTTATTATCAGGATTTATTGCATTTTCAACAGGAACATCTTGGGGAACTTATGCAATCATGATACCTATTGCAGTACCTCTTGCATTTGCATTCTCAGGTGGGGCAGTTACAACGGTTGTATACGCTAGTATAGGAGCAGTAGCAGGTGGAGGAGTATTTGGAGATCACTGTTCGCCATTATCAGATACAACGATATTATCATCTTTTGGTGCAGCTTCAGATCACATAGACCATGTAAAAACACAACTACCATATGCCAGTGTAGCAGCAGGCTTAGGATTGATTGCATATTTAATTATAGGAATTATTTAACTTAAAAATAGCTAAAATTTATGGAGGTAAAAATGAATAAGAAAATGAAAGTAGCAGTATTAGGTTCAGGAAATGGAGGATGTTCAGTTGCAGGAGATTTTGCTTTAGCAGGACATGATGTATATCTTTGCGATTTCGAAGAATTTTCAAAAAATATAGATAATATTAACAAAAATGACGGATTGAAATTATCCGGAAAGTTAGAAGGATTTGTAAAACTGGCATATGCAGGCAACGACTTTAAAAGAACTGTGAAAGATGCAGATTATGTATTTGTTGTAGGACCGGCTTTTAGCACAAAACCTTTTGCAAAAGCATCTAAAAAATATCTTCAAGAAGGGCAAAAAATTGTAATTTGTCCTGGATCATGCGGAGGTTCATTAGTTTTCAGAAATGAAATTTCAGACACCATTGATCCTGAGAAACTTATAATTGCTGAAACTTCAACGCTTCCTTATGCATGTAGAATGAATTCTGATGGAAGTGTACAGATTTATCTTAAGTTAAAAGGTGGAATATTTTTATCAACACTACCTAAAGGGCATGAAAAAGAGGTATTAGAAGAAATTAAAGATGTATATGACATGATAGTAGAAGCAGAAGATGTAACTAAAGTTATGCTTCAAAATGCAAATCCTGTAATTCATCCTTCTGTAACCATATTGAACTCAGCATTAATTGAAAGAACAAATGGAGACTTCTTATTCTACGAAGAAGGAGTAATGCCTTGTGTAGGAAGACTTATGAAAAAGGTGGATGATGAAAGAATTGCCATAGGTAAAAAACTTGGTGTTGATATAATTCCAGATCCAACCTTAGGTAAAATGCAAGGTTACATGCAGGAAGAAACATATGAACACGGGTATAGTACTGCAAATGGATTTAAAGGAATAAAGGCACAGAGCTCATTAGATCATAGATATCTAAATGAAGATGTTGGATACGGATTAACATTGATGGAGGAACTTGGAAAAAGATTAGGAGTAGAAACACCTACTATGACTTCTGTAATAAATATTGCGAATGCAGTTATGGATAAAGATTACAGACAAAATCGACAAAGAACTGTAGATTCTCTTGGTTTGAAAATTTAAATAGTAAACATAATATATATTGAAAAAAGTACACTCCAAAGTCATCTATAAACTTACGAGTGTACTTTTTCTATGTTATGAAATTAAATTTGATTTAAATCCCTACTTCTCTATTCTCTGTACAAATTCAAACTCTTCATTATTTGGACCTTCAAAGAATATGATTTTTGCTTTACCAACTATTCTTGGTTCTGAATATTCAACATTATATTCATCTAGTACTTTCATTTTTTCATCTAAAGAATCTACTTTAAAAGCAATATGTTCTATTGGTCCCGGTTCACGCTCTTCATTCTCGTTTTTGTATATAAGTTCGATTATAGTTCCGTTTCCATCTAAGAATATCAATCTTTTGTCAGGATATTTATAATCCTTTAAAACCTTACACTCTAAAATATTCTCATAAAAATCTAATGTGCTTTCTTTGTCTATGACTTTGATTCCAATGTGACCAAATTTCATTTATTTCCCTCCTTAATTTTCGTTAATTAGCCTATTATTTCATTTACTTTTTCTATTTGTATATTTTTATATAAGCTAATTAAACAATTTATGTTCTTTGAGTTTGATAAATAATAATATATAGTATTATAAAATACAAAGTTGAAAGTTTTCAACTATGGTTATTATATCACAACAGAGAATTATTGTGGGGCACGAAGGGGAAAAATCAGAAGATTTGAATTGATAAATAATAGTATTTAGAATATTATATAAATAGACTTGCAAACTAGGAGGAAACAAAAGATGAAAATGAATGAAATTCAAAAGGATATGATTAGATGGAGAAGAGAACTTCATAAAATTCCTGAATTAGGATTAAAGCTTCCAAAAACTGTTGACTATGTGACAAAGGTTTTAAAAGATGAATTAAATCTGGATTATAAGCTGTTAGTTGATGGAAGTGCAATTATTGCTTTAATCGAAGGCGAAAAACCTGGTAAGACTATAGGTCTTAGAGCAGATATGGATGGGCTACCAATAGTTGAGGAAACGGGACTATCTTTCGCTTCTAATAATGGTAATATGCATGCCTGCGGCCATGATGGACATGCAGCTATGCTTCTAGGTGCTGCGAAATTTTTAATTAACAACAAAGATAAATTTAATGGAAATGTAAAGTTGTTGTTTCAACCTGGAGAAGAAGGTCCAGGTGGAGCAAAGCCAATGATAGAAGAAGGAGCTCTTGAAAAACCAAAAGTTGATGCTGTTTTCGGTATTCACGAAGGAAATGTTTCCGACGATCTTAAACCAGGAAATTTAGCCTTTAAAAAAGGACCTATGATGGCTGCAACAGACAGTCTAGTAATTACTATTAAAGGAAGAGGTTCTCATGGAGCTTATCCTCAAGACTCAATAGATCCTATAGTAATAGCATCTGAGCTTATATTATCCCTACAGCAGATAGTTAGTAGAGAAATAAAACCTTCTGAACCTGCAGTTATATCAATCTGCATGATTAATAGCGGAACAGCCCTTAATATAATACCTGAAGAAACAAAAATTGGTGGAACAGTTAGAACTACAAACAAGAAAACTAGAGAGTTTATTGCTAAAAGAATCAAAGAAATAAGTAATGGTATAGCATTAGCTAAAAGAGCTGAAATAGAAGTTGAACATACTTTTAAATATCCTGCTTTAATCAATGATGATGAAATGACTGAATTGGCAGTTAATTCTGCTGAAAAGCTATATCCTGAAGATATACGTTTTATGAAAGATGTTAAAATGGGTGCTGAAGATATGTCGTATTTTCTAGAAGAAGTACCAGGATGCTATGCATATTTATCAAATCCTAAAAAAATTGATGGGATAATATACCCTCATCACAATCCTAGGTTTGATGTTGATGAGTCATACTTTCAAAATGGTGCTATGTTATTAGCTCAAGTAGCAATAGATTTTTTAAATAAATAAGATTTTGAAATATTGTTTTTGAATATAAAAAATATTGGAGTGGAATAATTCCACTCCAATATTTTATTTAATTAAATAACTAAATTATAAGTTTTGCAGTTTAATTTTTTGAAACGACTCTATGAGAGTTTTTTTCAACATTATGTAAAAAACATGAAACATAGTGATCCGTTGATACTTCGATAAGCTCCGGTTCGTTTGAATGACATTTTTCAGTCGCATACTCACATCTATTAGCAAACCTACAAACTTTTTTAGGTTCTATTGGAGATGTAATCTCTCCTTTTAGAATTATACGTTTAGGTTTGTAGTGGATATCCGGTACAGGTATTGCAGAAAGCAAAGCTACAGTATAAGGATGAAGAGGATTTTTAAATAACTCTTCTGCAGGTGCTCTTTCAACTATTTTACCTAAATACATAACGGCAATCTCATCTGAAAAATGATTAACTACAGATAAATCATGTGTTATAAACAAATAGGTTAAGCCCAATTCTTCTTGTAGCTCCTTCATTAGATTAAGTATTTGTGCTTGAATAGAAACATCTAAAGCAGAAACTGGTTCGTCACATACTATAAATTTAGGGTTTAAGGAAAGTGCTCTAGCTACACCTATACGCTGTCTTCTACCTCCATCTAGCTCGTGAGGATATGTATTAACTAAACGCTCAGCTAATCCAACTATACCCATTATTTCAAGAACTTTTTCCATCATCTCAGCTTTAGTTTTGTATAATTTATGAATTATCATTGGTTCCATT
>JAABRS010000125.1 GCA_011390775.1 Clostridia bacterium
AACTATTTTAAGAGCTGTACATAAGTATAAAGATTCAAGAGAGCAGTTTGAACAAAGAACTCATAAAAGATTAATCGACATAACAAACCCTACTCCTAAAACGATAGATTCTTTAATGAAATTGAATCTACCTGCTGGAGTAGATATAGAAATCAAATTATAAAGTAGAGAACATAATGCACTCTGCTTAGTACGATTGCTTATGCAATCCGCTGTAAGAAATCAGGAGGTGTAATAATGAAAGGAATAATAGGAAAGAAATTAGGAATGACTCAAGTTTTCAAAGAAGACGGAACTTTAGTACCTGTAACAGTAGTTGAATCTCAGGGAATGAAGATAGTACAGATTAAGACTGAAGGTAAAGAAGGATATAATTCAATTCAAATAGGTTTTGGTGAAATTAAAGATAAAAATGTAAACAAACCTAAAAAAGGACACTTCAGTAAAGCTCAAGTTGAAAACAAGAGAATGTTAAAAGAGTTTAGAATAGATAATCCGGAAGAATTTGAAATTGGCCAAGAAATAAAGGTTGACTTATTTGAAGAAGGAGAAATCGTTGATGTAGAAGGAACTTCAAAAGGTAAAGGGTTTCAAGGTGCAATCAAGAGACATAATCACTCTAGAGGTCCGGAAACACATGGTTCTAAATATCACAGAGCAGTAGGTTCATTGGGAGCATCAGCTCACCCTGCAAGAGTATTTAAAAACAAAAAACTTCCGGGACACATGGGACATGAAAAAGTAACTGTGAAAAATCTGGAAATTGTAAAAGTAGACTTAGAAAAAAATCTGTTATTAATTAAAGGTGCTGTACCAGGTCCTAAAAAAGGCACAGTAATAATCAGAAAAAAATAATTAATAGCAGAAAGGAAGGAGGATAAGAGATGACTAAAATAGCTCTCTATAAGATGTCCGGTGAACAAGCTGGCGAAATAGATTTAAATGATGATGTTTTTAATATCGAAGTTAATGAGCACGTTATGTATGAAGCTGTAAAAACTTATATGGCGAATCAAAGACAAGGGAATCAGTCTGCTAAAACTAGAGCAGAAGTTAGAGGCGGAGGAAGAAAACCTTGGAGACAAAAAGGAACAGGAAGAGCAAGAGCAGGAACGATTAGATCACCTTTATGGAAAGGTGGAGGAGTAATATTTGCTCCAAAGCAGAGAGATTATAGCAAAAAATTACCTAAAAAAATAAAGAGGTTAGCAATGAAATCTGCTTTTTCATCCAAGGTATTAAATGATGAAATGGTAGTATTAGAAGAATTAAAATTAGATGATATTAAAACTAAAAGAATGATAGAAGTATTAAATAATTTAAATGTAGAGAAAAAAGCACTAATAGTTACTGATGATAAAAATGTATATTATTCAGCAAGAAATATTAAAGGTATAAAAACAGCAAGTGTTAATACCTTAAATGTTTATGATATATTGAACTATGAGAAATTTATCATAACTAAAGATGCTCTTAAAAAAGTGGAGGAGGTGTATTCATAATGCGCAGTCCACATGATATTATTATAAAACCATTAGTTACAGAAGCTAGTATGGATGCAATGATTGATAAAAAGTATGCTTTCAAGGTAGATAAAAGAGCTACTAAAACCGAAATAAAAAATGCCGTACAGCAGATATTTAATGTTAAAGTAAAAAAAGTTAATACGATGAATATGCTTGGAAAAATGAGAAGAATGGGTGCTAATTTAGGAAGAAAGTCAAGTTGGAAAAAAGCAATTGTTACTCTAACTGAAGACAGCGACAGCATCGAGTTTTTCGAGGGAATGTAATTATATAACATGAAGGAGGAATAACAATGGGTATTAAAAAATTCAAGCCTACTTCTCCAGGAATGAGAACTAAAACTGTCTCTACTTTTGAAGAGATAACAAAAAAAGAACCTGAAAAGTCATTATTAGCTCCAAAAAAGAGAAAATCAGGAAGAAACTCACAAGGTAAAATTACTGTAAGACACAGAGGTGGGGGAGCTAAGAAGAAATACAGAGTAATAGACTTCAAAAGAGATAAAGATGGTATACCTGGAAAGGTAGCGGCGATTGAGTATGATCCTAACAGAAGTGCAAATATAGCATTAATAAATTATTCAGATGGAGAAAAAAGATATATTATAGCACCTAATAAAATCCAAGTAGGTGACGAAGTATTATCAGGAAACGGAATAGACATTAAAGTGGGAAATGCACTTCCATTAAGAGATATACCAACAGGTACGCTTTTACACAATATAGAACTAAAACCTGGAAAAGGTGGACAACTTGTAAGATCAGCAGGAAACTATGCACAACTTATGGCTAAAGAAGGAAAGTACGTACAGGTTAAACTACCTTCTGGAGAAGTTAGAATGATTGGTCAGTTATGTAAAGCTACGGTTGGTCAGGTAGGAAACATAGACAATGAAAATATCACAGTAGGTAAAGCTGGTAGAAAAAGACATATGGGAATAAGACCTACAGTAAGAGGTTCCGTTATGAACCCTAACGACCATCCACATGGTGGTGGAGAAGGTAGAGCACCTATTGGTAGACCTTCACCGGTAACTCCATGGGGTAAACCTACAATGGGATATAAAACAAGAAAGAAAAGAAAAAAATCTAATAAATTCATAGTAAGAAAGAGAAAGAAATAGTAGATTTTTAGTGAAAGGAGGAACTGTTGCATGGGTAGATCACTAAAAAAAGGACCTTATTGTCAAGAGAGTTTAATGAAGAAAATTGAGGTTTTAAACGATAAAAATGAAAAGAAAGTAGTTAAAACATGGTCAAGACGTTCCACCATATTTCCACAAATGGTAGGACATACAATAGCTATACACGATGGTAGAAGACACGTTCCAGTATATGTCACAGAAGATATGGTAGGACACAAGCTTGGAGAATTCGCTCCTACTAGAAACTTTAGGGGCCATGGAAAAACTGAGAAATCTACAAAAGTCGAGTAGATGAAGGGAGGTAGCGAACATGGAAGCTAGAGCGACTGCTAAATACGTAAGAGTATCACCTAGGAAGATGAAATTCGTTTGTGATATGATAAGAGGAAAAGAAGTAGAAGAAGCAACAAATATATTAAAATTCTCACCTCAAAAAGGTGCAAGAGAATTAAGAAAAGTTATGGCATCAGCATCAGCAAATGCAGAAAATAACTTTGGTATGGACAAAGACAAACTGTATGTAGCTAAAGTTTATGCAAACCAAGGACCTACATTAAAAAGATGGAGACCAAGAGCTCAAGGTAGAGCCTTTCAAATATTAAAAAGAACGAGTCATATAAATGTAGTAGTTAAAGAAAAAGAATAGTAAAGGAGGTAGAGTATGGGTCAAAAAGTAAATCCCCATGGATTTAGAGTCGGAGTTATCAAAAACTGGGATTCTAGATGGTATGCAAACAAGAAGAATTTTGGCGATAAATTAGTAGAAGATTATGAAATCAGAGAATTGATAAAAAAGGATTTATATATAGCTGGGATATCTAAAGTTGAAATAGAAAGATTCGCTAATAGAATCAAAGTAAGTATCTATACAGCAAAGCCGGGCATGGTTATTGGTAAAGGTGGTTCTGGAGTTGAAATAACAAGAAATAAACTTCAAAAACTAACTGGAAAGACAGTAATTGTTAACGTTGAAGAAGTTAAAATTCCTGAATTAGATGCACAACTTACAGCAGAAAGTATTGCAAGCCAAATTGAAAGAAGAGTATCTTTTAGAAGAGCTATGAAGCAATCAATCAGAAGAACTATGAAGTCTGGAGCTACTGGTGTTAAGACCATGGTTGCAGGAAGATTAAACGGTGCTGATATGGCTAGAACAGAAGGATATAGTGAAGGAAAAATACCTTTACAGACAATTAGAGCAAATATCGAATATGGTTTTGCAGAAGCTGATACTACTTATGGTAAAATCGGCGTGAAGGTTTGGATTAGTAAAGGTGAAATTTTAACTGTAAAAGACGGTTTAATTGGACCAGAAGATACAAATAAAAACATTGATACAAAGAGTAATAATAGAGGTAAAAGAAATAACAGAAGAAATAATAGATAATCCAGCAGAAAGGAGGATGTTATATTATGTTAATGCCTAAAAGAGTAAAGCATCGTAAGGTTCAAAGAGGTAGAATGAAGGGTAAAGCTACTCGAGGAACACATATTACTTATGGTGAATATGGATTACAAGCTCTAGAAGCTGCTTGGATTAAATCAAATCAAATAGAAGCAGCCAGAAGAGCTATGACAAGATATATAAAAAGAGGCGGGAAGATATGGATTAAAATTTTTCCAGACAAACCTGTAACACAAAAACCTGCTGAGACGAGAATGGGAAAAGGTAAAGGATCCCCTGAGTATTGGGTAGCAGTTGTGAAACCAGGTAGAATTATGTTTGAAATGACTGGTGTACCAGAAGATGTAGCAAGAGAAGCAATGAGATTGGCAGCTAATAAGCTACCTATACCTTGTAAATTTGTTACAAAAGCTGAGCAGCAGTTAGATAAGGATGGTGAAGCTAATGAAAGCTAGTGATTTAAGAGAAAAAACTGTTAATGAACTTGATGAAGTTTTAGTGGATCTTAAATCGGAATTATTCAATTTAAGATTTCAATTGGCAACAGGTCAACTTGAAAATACTTCAAGAATAAAAACAGTTAAAAAAAATATAGCTAGAGTAAAAACAGTATTAAGAGAAAGAGAACTTAATATAGAAGTAAAGTAGTCTATATGAAAGGAGGACTATTGAAGTGGAGAGAAATAAAAGAAAGCAAAGAATTGGGAAAGTAGTAAGTGATAAAATGGATAAAACGGCAGTAGTAGCAGTTGAATCATTTAATTCACATCCTTTATATAAAAAACAAATGAAAGTAACAAAAAAATTCAAAGTCCATGACGAAAACAATGTCTGCGGTGAAGGCGACACAGTTAAGATAATGGAAACTAGACCTTTATCAAAAGACAAAAGATGGAGACTTGTGGAGATAATAGAAAAAGCAAAATAATCTTTACGTAAGTGAAGGGAGGTTATCACATGATTCAGAATGAATCCAAACTTAAAGTAGGAGACAATTCGGGAGCTAAAGTAATACAAGTTATTAGAATTCTCGGAGGATCTAATAGAAGATATGCAAATATAGGAGATACAGTGATTGCTTCTGTTAAAAAAGCAACGCCAGGTGGAGTTGTAAAAAAAGGAGAAGTAGTAAAAGCTGTAGTAGTAAGAACAAAAAAAGGTGTTAGAAGAAATGACGGTACATACATAAAATTTGATGAAAATGCAGCCGTAATAGTACAAGAAGATAAAGCTCCGGTAGGAACTCGTATTTTTGGTCCTATTACAAGAGAATTAAGAGATGGCAATTATATGAAAATAATTTCATTAGCACCAGAAGTACTGTAATATTAGGAGGTGTAGAACATGCATATAAAAAAAGGTGACAAAGTTGTAATCACGGCAGGAAAAGATATAGGAAAAACTGGAAAAATTCTAGCATGTTTTCCTAAAGAAGATAGAGTCCTTGTAGAAGGAATAAATATGTTAACTAAGCATAAAAAACCAAATCAACAGATGCAGCAAGCTGGGATTATCCATCAAGAAGGACCTGTTCATGCTTCAAATGTTATGGTTTACTGTAACAAATGTAAAAAAGGAGTAAGAACAAAGGTCGAAATATTAGATGATGGTAGTAAAGCAAGAGCATGTAAAAAATGCGGAGAAATGTTTGATTAATTTCAGTGAAGGGAGGTACAAGCGATGGCATCAAGATTAAAAGAAAAATATAAAAATGAAGTAATACCTGCACTCATGGAGAAATTCGGATACGAAAGTCCCATGCAGGTTCCAAAAGTAGAAAAAATAGTATTAAATATGGGAGTTGGCGAAGCTAAGGACAATATAAAAACCTTA
>JAABRS010000126.1 GCA_011390775.1 Clostridia bacterium
GTAGTTATTGGAATTATCTGGTAGATACTTAAATCAAATTTACAATCTTTTAGTTTCTCTAGATTTTCCTTATCAAATATAAAAGTATAAGGAAGCATTGGATTTTCTTTTATTAGTTTTTCTTTTATTCTTTCTTCTTGATTTTTTAGATAATTTTCTCCAGTTTCAAACAAGATATCTTCTTCTATTAATAATTCAACAAACTCATCAGATAGATGAAGAGTTCCTTTTTTTATCGAATAAATATTATTTAATATGTTACTTTTATTTGAAGATGTGTTTCTTTCTAAACTTTTTAGTTCATTAAGGTGTTTTCTCAGGATTAGACTGTTTTCTTTGTGATTGAATCTTCGCTTCCACTGAATATCGTGCCTATCAAGAACTGGTTTTAAAGATTCTTCTAATCTATAGTACTCACTTATTTTTTCATCAATATTTTCAACTAAAAGAGGATTTCTGCTGTTTTCATTTCCAAGGGTTTTGATTTCAGTATCTATCTGTACAATTTCTTCCTCTGCACTATTTATATTCAGATTTGTTCTTTCTTTTTTATCTATTAAACCTTCTATATTACTATTTAAAAAGCTTAAATATTTTTCTTCAAATTCCTCTTCTATTTGATGAAGTAAATTTCTATTATATTTTAGTTTTAATTCAGCTTTTAATTTTTCCTCATATTTTTCAAATGCATTAATATCCGCTTTCAGCTTTCCTTCCTTACCGTGGAGCTTGTCCTTACTCCTGTCTATACTAACTATTTCACTTTCGAAATTATTTATAATCTTGAAAATTTCATTCTTGTATTTTTGTATTTCAGATTCTTTTTCATTGAGTTTTTTTAATTCTTCTTCATATCTGATTTTTAGAGAGTATTCTAAATCCCTTATTCTTTCTTTGCTTTCTTCGCTATTTTTTATTTTTCTAATTTCTTCACTTAAACCTGCTGATTCTCTTTTTAATTCATTTAATTTAAGAAATTCCCCAGAAGCCTTTAGTACTAATTCATCTCTTTTTTCCTTTTCGATTTTTCTGCTTAAAGCTTCCAACTTCATCATTTCTTCTTCGTAGATTTTTGTTAGGTTTTTAATCTTATCCTCAATATCATAATATTCCTTAGATTTTTCTTCTAGGTCAATCTTTGATAATTCTTCTTCACTTTTTTTGATTTTGCTTTCATAAGACTCTACTTCAACATTTATTTTATCTATTTCTCTTTTTAGATAATAGTAGAGATTTGCCATTTTCTTCATAAGTTTTTCTTCTTTATCTATTGAAAGAACTAAATCGTTTACTTTTTCAAAATAATTTTTAGACTCTTGTAAAAAATTTCCAAATATTTCCTTCTCATAAATATACTGCTCGTTTTCTATCATATCGTCTACTAGATTTTCAAGCATGATTTCCAACTTTTTAAGATCTTCTTCATCTTTATTAACCACTTTTTCAACGGTTTTTAAAATCCAATCATTCATAAGTTGCTGTGATGTCCTGCATTTTTCAAATATTTCTATTACTCCACCTTCTGATTCGTTAATTTTTAAAATTATAGTTTTCCATTCATCTTGAGATATATTAAAGCTGTTTAAATGTCTGTTGTACTCTAACCTGTCATCGTAATCGAAAAACTTTGTATTATACTTTCCTTCTGCCGAGTTTATTATATTTCTTGCTTCTTTGTACTCTTCAATATATATTCTTTCATCCTGCTTTTTAACAAAGGGGATGTTTAAAATATCAAATTTATTTGAAGAAATATAAGTTGAAGTGAAAGTAAAGTACTTCAAGCTGCTGTAATTACTTTCATCCTGGTATCTAGTTTGAGATTCTCTATTTGCTATACATATTCCTGTAAGTAGATATCCCCCTTGATCTTCCAACTTCCATTCTATCAGTATGTATGAAGGAGTCTTTCGCCCTTTGAAAAAATCTTCAATTCTCCTACCCATAAGTTTTGTTTTAGGAACTATAGGTTGCATCATAAGTTGAACAAGTACGCTTTTTCCCCCACCGTTTTTTAGGTTTAATAAGGCATTTTCGCCCTGATAAAAATCAAAAATCTCATCAGTGATATGTCTGCTATCGTTGTTGTAAGAAAAGTTTATTATTCTAAGTCTATTTATTTGAGGCATCTTTATCCTCCTTCAAATCGAAAATAGTGTTTATTTCTTCTATTCTACTATCGTTTAAGAAGTAGTAGGTCATCAAATCATCCAGTTTCTTCGTAGTTCTGATTTCCTTTTTATTGTCAAGTAATCGAATTAAATTTTCCTGCTCTAATAAACTACAAACCCTAAGTATAGTTCCGTATTTAGTCTTTCTTTTGTTTTC
Source organism: Clostridia bacterium (assembly GCA_011390775.1). Taxonomy (GTDB): domain Bacteria; phylum Bacillota; class Clostridia; order Tissierellales; family Dethiosulfatibacteraceae; genus UBA8670. The sequence goes on from JAABRS010000126.1 coordinate 2,329, forward strand.
CTCATGGGTAATTTTTTCACTCCATAATTCTGCAATACTTACTAAGTTAATGTCGAACTCTTCCTCAGTTTCTATTACCATTTCCTGTCCTCTACTTATTATTGCTTCAAATCTCTTGTCAAGCTCATCTATCAATGTCAAAATTCTTATAAATTCCCTCTGTTTAGGATTTTTATTTTTACCACCGTAAAATTTATGCAGTAAAAACATAACTATATAATAAGAAAGATATACATCATTTAACCTGGCATTTGAGCCTATCCATTCTCTAAAGTCCTTATTTTTAAAGCCTAAAAGACTATTGTCGTAATTTGGTAGAAGATATATAGTATTATTTATCTTAATTATTCTGCAATCCATCTCTTCCTCAAATTCACCCAGTATCTGCTGTACTTCCGTATTTAAGTACTCAATAAACAAGTCACTGTGTTCCTCTCTATCCAGTTGACCTTTTTCCAGTAGTGTTTTAAAAATTTGTACTCCTATTTTTACGTTATTCATTTATTTTTTCCACCTTTATAGTAAAATTAGAAATCTCTACTTTTTCAAGAACATCTTCTTCCTCTTCATATTCTCTTAGTATCTCTATTTTTAGTGTATCTTCTTCTTTCAAAAAATACACTCTACTAATGCTGTTTATATAATCGTATCTATCCATAAGTTTATACAAGCAGTACTCTATGTTAAACTCATCAGAAAGGTTCATGATTACCCTACTTCCACTATCTCTCCACTTGGATATATCCAAAACTCCCATATCGTAGAGCTTTAATACAGTAGTGAAAATCAATCTTTCTTTTGTGAATTTTCCAAATAATACATCCTCTTCTTTTAAAGCTTCCATTATCTCTTTCAAACTAGACTTATTTCCTTTATTATAGGCTGCTCTTAATATATACTCTAATATTTCAACATAAGTTTCGTTGATTATCTTTATTCTTTCCTTTCCATCATCCTCCGACAAATCTTCCTGCTCAATATATTCATCTACTTCTTCATCTTCCAGCTTTATCATGCCTTGGGGTTCGTAGATGCTTCTAATGTTCATATTTTTATGAAGATTAGGTAAAAAAAGAGGATTTACTAGTTTCCAAAAATCTTCAACCTTATCTATATACCTTTCCATCTTTTTGATAATAACTTCTTCTATATCAAATCGATTTTCCAAACTATATTCAAAGGAATTCCCTAGGGTACTGACGTATATTTTAGATAAATTTTGCCTGCTTAATATCAAATCTCTCTGTTCGCTTAGAATAACCTTAATATTAGTATTGATATTTTTTATCTCAACTTGAGCCTTCCTCAGACTAGCATCCAACTCTCTGCTTTCTTCATAATCCTTTCTTATTCTATCCTCAGACTTTACAGCCATGTCCATTATCTCATCTAAAAGTTTATATTCTTCATCTAATAAATTGTAAGTACTGTTAATTAACTCCTGATATTCTTCTATATCTACGTTATATATATTTTCTTTAATCTGAATTATTAGATTCTGAATATCATTTTTCTTCTGCCTTACCATATGAATAATTTCAATACTTTGATTGTATGCCTTTTTAAAGTTTTTCCTTTTTATCAGTTCCTTCAATTTCAATTCTTCTATTGTTAGTTTGATTTCCTGGTCTACTTCTTTAGTTCTAAACAAAAAATCGTATCCTTGATCAGTTAAGGTATAAGTAATTCTATAGCCATCCTCTTCATCTAATACGTTGTCTTTAATTAATCTAATGCTAATATCTTTTCTAATATTGTTTTCATAATCTACTGCTTTAAAATGATAAGGTAATCCTTCATTTTGCAGCACATTTTTTATTATGTAATCTGAAATTTCTTTAACCGTATCTTTATCTAAGTTTAAAGAATAATATTCAGAAAGTAAAGAGTCTGTAAACTTAGAAATATGATTAATATCGCAGTCGCTATCTTCTGAAAGAGTTTTTTCCATAATATATAAAAGTACTGAAAATACAAGATTCAAAAAATCATGGTCTTGGAATAATTTTTCAATTTCCATGTTCCTGTTTTTACGATTTACAATGGATTCGACTATTCCTACAACTTCCATTCTTTTTTCAAATTCTTCTAAAAAATTATACATCTATCTTCGGCCTTTCATTCATTTTTGTTTTTAATAGTTGATAGTTTAATATTTCCTGGGGAATATATAAACCTTTTTCAAGTATATCTGCAATATAGTTTTTTTCATCTTCCATAAAAATATCAGAAAATTTATCTATTTTTATCTTTCTTTGCCCCGACCTTGTTTTAGGCAGCTGAATTTTTTTCGACTCTTCAAGCATCCAAAAGTAAAGCTCTTTACAAAGACTAATATCTAAACTTCTGTTAAACTTCTTCAGCTTCAGAAATATATCTAGACCTTCGTAATCCAAGTCACCGAAATAGAAATATCTACTGCTGCTTCCCTTAATCATTTCATCGTATTCTTCCAATCTTCCTCGCTTTCTTATAATTTTCTTTCCTTCACCGTAAAGCAGCACATGATAATCTCTGAAAAGGTAGTTAAGCCTATCTTCCCTCATTATTTTCCTTAGACTAAACCACGTATCTTTGTTTTCTATTATTAGTATGTTTATATTTTTTTCATTGGAGTATGTATATTCGAAAAAAGGTTCAGGAGTTTCAAAACAGTTTAGCATAGACATATCCCAATCGTTGTATTTGAATATACTTTTAACAATACTACCGTTTTTAATCAGCTTTTCTTTTCCCCATATTTGAAGGGATCTTTCGTTTACTGACATTGGATTTTTCAGTTCTTCACCTTTAATCCATAAAAATTTACTAAGGGCTGTAATTTCATCTCTATACTTTAAGTATTCTTTAGGATTCTTTAGATATTTGCTGTGTTTAAATTTAGGATGCAGCTTTTTTATCTCATTAACTGCACTACTATAATCAATTTCATCTTTTATTATTCTGTATCTATTATAAAGGGGAGGAATTCTGCCGTTAATACCTCCTGATTTTACAGGTTCTAATAATCCGTAAGCTGTATGATTCTTTATTACCTCAACAAAATCCTCATATCCTATATACCCTGTCATTTTATGGATTTCTTCTGTTCTTATTTTTTTATTCTTATATGATAGTAATTTTTCTTTTATATTCATAATTAGCTCCAAATTTGTATGTAATTAATAAAAAAAGATACCTGCAAAAGCAAATATCTTAACCATCTGTATATGTTTTCCTTTTAATACTCACCTTTAATACAGTATATCAAAGGTCAAATATTGTTACAATAATAAATGAAATTCTATATATAACTTCTTAACTTACAACTTAAAACTTTCAGTAACAAACACAATGAATTTACGAAAATCGTCTAAATTATTTTTCATTACATTAAATACAATTTTCTTATCAATTTTTACATATTCGTGGAAATATTTAGTTGTTCTAACCTTCTTTTTAAAACATCACTCTTTACCATATTTATTTACCTCATCTTTAACTTCTTCTACCATGGCTTTAAAAGACATATCGTAGTACTTTTTCATGTCTT
>JAABRS010000127.1 GCA_011390775.1 Clostridia bacterium
CGCTAATTTTATTTGTATATTAATTAAAAAAACTATAATATTAAAAAGGAGGTGTTATTTTGGAAAATTTAGAAATGCTTATAATAAATGCTGAAATATTATCAATGGATAGAAATGATAATGTTTTTAACTGGATGAGTATAAAAGACGGAAAGGTTTTTGATTTAGGTAAGGGTGATTCTTATAAAGGAAAGTACAGTGAAGTTACTGAAGTATTAGATTTAGATGGAAAAACTGTTCTTCCAGGTTTTTATGATACTCACGTGCATCTTGTCCAAACAGGATTAAACTATGAAGGTGTGGATCTTAGAAATGCAGATTCTATAGAAATGATCCTTGATTTAATTTCAAAGGCTTCAAAAGAAATTCCAAAGGGAGAACTTATAAGAGGTTATCATCTTGATGTTACTAATATAAAAGAAAAAAGATTTCCTACAAGAAAGGAGTTGGATAAGGCTGCTCCTACCCACCCTGTATGGATAAACAGTTTTGAATTTCACACAAGTTCAGTTAATACTCTAGCTCTAACTATGACTAATCTTCCCTACAATTTGGACGGTATAGCAAGAGATGAAAGGAATCTACCTTTAGGATATTTCACAGGTAAAGCCAGTGCCTTTATAAGAAACAAAATGCTTAATTATCTAACGGATGAAATGAGAATGAATGGTGTAAAAAAAGCTATCGAACAAGCTTTAAAAAAAGGTGTCACTTCCATTAACACTATGGAGGGGGGATTTACGTTTCACGAAAGAGATGCAAGTTTTATAATGAAGAATATGGATTTATTTCCAATTGATATAAAGCTTTTTTATCAAACTTTTGATTTAAATAAAATAAAAGAGTACGATTTAAACTGTATAGGAGGAGATATATTTTTAGATGGTGCATTTAGCTCTAGAACTGCTGCCATATCAACGGGATACAGAGATACGAAAGATAAAAACCAGGGTTCTCTTTACTTTAAACAATCTGAGTTAAACTACTTCGTGAAAGAAGCTCATAAAAACCACCTGCAAATTTCTCTACATGCTATAGGTGATATAGCTATAGAACAAGCCCTTAAATCTTATGAAGAAGCACAGAATTCTTATTATATAGAAAATTTAAGACATAGAATCGAACATTTCGAATTGGCAACAGAAGATCAAATTAAAAGAGCAGCTGAACTAGGTCTTGTAATAGTAGTGCAGCCTGTATTTGAAAAAAAATGGGGTAATCCTGGTGGGATGTATGAAACAAGACTTGGAAAAGATGTAGCACAAAAAACAAATAACTTTAGAAAATTGATAGACTCAGGAATAGTTTTAAGTGGAAGCTCCGACAGTGATATCACTGAAATAAATCCTCTAGAAGGAGTTCATTCAGCAGTTAACCATCCTAAGTCCGAATATTCTCTAACCCCGATAGAAGCTCTAAAAATGTACACTATCAATTCTGCTTATGCGAATTTTGAGGAACATATAAAAGGAAGCTTCGAAAAAAATAAATACGCAGATTTTGTTGTTTTAGAGGATAATCCGGTTGCGGTGGACAGTAATAAAATTGAAGATATTAAGGTATGTGCTACTGTTAAGCAGGGTAATATTATATATATTGATGAAAATTTCAAGTTTAGAGGTGAGGTTATTGAAGAATAATAAAATTCAGATAAATATGCTTGGATCTCCGAAAATTACTTATAATGGAACTGATATAACCGATAAACTTAGCTACAAGTCCGCTGGTATTCTATACTATGTAAGTGCCAACAATTGCTCCAGTAGAGAAAAAATAGCATATACTTTTTGGGAAGGCAGTAGTGAAGATGCTGCCAAGTACAATTTAAGATATAATCTTTGGTCTATGAATAAAATTTTTAAAAGTTCCAACAAGGATGATGAACCTATATTAGAGTGGAATAAAAATAATCTTTTTCTTAATGAAAATTACGAAGTGGATATAGATATAAAAAAATACAGCAAGGAACTAAAATCTGAGGATTTAGATTTGAAAAGTTTGATAAAACTTAAATCTCTTTATAAAGGAGAATTTCTAGAGGGTTTCTATTTAAAAGACAGTTTTTCTTTTAACGATTGGTTGTTTTTCGAAAGAGAAAAATATCAAAAAAAACACATAAAAGTTTTAGAAAATCTTCTAACCATTTATAAGAAGGAAAAAAATTATGACAAGATTATAAACATTTTAAATGAAATGCTTAATTTTAATTCTTTAGATGAAAATCTTTATGTTGAACTAATAAAAATGTATTTAGAAAAGGGAGATAGAGCTAATGCACTCGTGATTTACAATAAATGTGTTCATGTTTTAAGACAAGAACTTAATATATCTCCAAAAAAATCAACGGAAAAGCTACTTAAAATCATTAAAAACAAAAACTACCAAACTAAATACAAATTCTCAAACACCTCCAGCGACATAGTTCGCCTTGAACAGGATGATTTAGATTATCTACTAGAAAATATGGACCAATATGGAAACGTACTTATGGTTAAATGTATACCTATAGAAAATCTAAACTACTGTTTTATGGCTTCTTTGATAGATAAGATAATAGATTTTTATCCAAAGGACTTTTTGATGGAGGCTAGATCCGGCATATGGAATGACATATATAGGATAAATACAAGAGCAGCGGAGTTTATCGTAAAAAACTTTTCTTTTACCTCTACTGAAACCGAAAGAAATAGGTTATATTATTCTCTATTAGAATTGATTGGATATATAACGAAAGATAAGAAAACCTTAATAATATCAAAGGATATTCAGTTTATTGATAAGTATTCTTTTGATTTTATAAAATTTTTGCTTTTCAAAAAAGATGATTTAAACTTGGAGATTATGTTCACTAGTAACAACGACACTAATTATCTAATAGAAATTGAGCAGTATTTTAATCTTTCAAAGTTTATAAAATAAAAATTCAGGTTATTAAACCTGAATTTTTTCTCCACAGAATTCTTCTGCTATATCAGCATATATTTTTACATAATTATATAAATCTTTTATAGGTATTCTTTCATCTGCTGTATGTGAGTAGCTGAAATTACCCGGTCCCGTAATCACTGTAGGTATCCTTCCGTAATATGACAGTGTAGCGGCATCCGTCCAGCCACCTTTGATTGTCATTTCTGGGATTTTTCCGGTATTTTCTTTAAGTTTTTTTATTGTAGTCCTTACTATTTCTTCATCAGGATTTGTGAAATGATAGAAGTGATAGTATTTATTCATTATGTTTTCTTCCATTCTTTCCACTTTGGCATCGAATCCAGGTCTTTTTTCTTTAAGATTTTCTATAATTTCTCTGATTTCTGATACTACTGTGGAAATACTTTCTCCTTTTATGTATCTTCTATCTATCATAAGGGTGCATTTATCAGCTACTGTGGAGGGTCTGTGACCTCCTTCAATTCTTCCTATATTTATGTCTGATCCTCCCATGTATTTATTGAATCTTTTCTTTATTTTCGGATATAGTATCTTTTCGATTTCAGTAATAAAATCCGCAGCCATCAATATGGCATTTCGTCCTTCTTCTGTAACTCCTCCGTGAACTGCTTTTCCATAGAATGTGATTTTCAACCATTCTAATCCTCTATGCCCTACTGCATAGTTGTAATCTGAAGGTTTACCAACTATTGCTCCCTGGGCTTCTATTCCAGACTGCACAAGCTTTTCTGTACCATCACTTTTTTCTTCTTCTCCTACCACTGCTGATAAAATAATATCTCCTTGAAGCTTTTCTCCTTTTCTTTTAAGGGCTAATAAAGCTGTCATCATGCTAGCAATCGCACCTTTCATCTCTACGCTTCCTCTGCCCCATAGATACCCATCTTTTATTTCTCCTTTAAATGGATCAATACTCATGTTGTAAGGTGGAATTGTATCTGTGTGACCGTTTAGAAGGAGAGTTCTTCCTTTACCTTCTCCTCTTAAATAAATAAGTACATTCTTTCTTTCTGAATCTACATCCTGCATAGCTACTTCTAGACCATTATCTCTGCAATAATTATATATGTATTTCCCAATTTCTCTTTCTCTGCCGGGCACATCTTTATGACTTGGAATTCTAACTAAGTTTTGTGCTAATTTTACGACTTCTTCTTCTGTGTAAAAATCAGTGGTACTCAATTAAATCACTCCTTTAAGTGTCCTTTTTTATATTATATCAAATAAAGTCTTTATGTACCAGACAGGTGTGTTTTGTGATTAATAATATCATGTTTTGAAACATAATATTTTAATTATTGCAAAAATTCAATTATTATAATTTGATTCAATAAACTTTCTATTATACTAAAAAATATAACTATAAATTACAAAATCATAACAAAAATTTACAAAAACTCAAATTATTCTTTATATTTTTTGCTTTTGATAGATAAAATTCAACAAAAAAATATAAAGAACATATGCTATTAAACAATACTTTTATGTATGATAATGATATTATTAATTAACAAAATATTTTATGAGGTGATACAATGAAATTTTTAGGAGAAAGATTAAATGCACCACTTTTAGGTGCCCCTGGAACTAAACTGACTAATACAACTTTAAAAGAAAATCTATTAAATGCTGATGTTCAGTTTAATTCTTTATTAAAGCTTTACGAAAAATTTGAACCAGATATTATGCTTCCTTTTATGGAACTTACTGTAGAAGCTGATACTCTGGGTATGGGTATAAATTTTCCGGAAAACGACAACCCAGCTGTTAAAGAACATAAAGTATCTACTAAGGAGGATTTTGAAGCTGTTGTGAGAAATTACAAAGGAATAAGCAAAAGAATGAAGGTTTTTACTGATGTAATAAATAAGATGTCTAAAAACTTCCCTTCCAGCGTTAATAATCTTGCTTATGTTATAGGCCCAATAACCTTAGTTGGGGAGCTTATGGGAGTAGAACAGGTATGTATGGCTACAGTAATGGATCCGGACTTTGTGAGAAAACAATTGGAATTTTCTGTTAAGGTAATAAGTGATTACAGCAATGCTCTTATAGATGCAGGAGCTGACGGTATAGTAGTTTTAGAGCCTACGGCAATGCTTTTATCTCCACCTAGTTATGCCGAATTTTCTCTAGAGCCTTTCAAAGAACTTCTTGATAAGGCAAATAGTAAAAATTTAATTTTACATATCTGCGGCAATACGAAGCATCTGGTAGAGGGAATGTGTAAAACAGGAACTACTGGATTGAGTTTGGATGCTCCTATGGATTTTGAAGCATTAAAAGAGCAGGTTCCCGATAATATAGCATTAATCGGTAATGTAGACCCTGTAAATGTAATGCTTACAGGAACTCCTGAGAAGGTAGAATCCGAAACAACGAAATTAATAAATAAAATGTCCCATTCAGATAATTTTATTTTAAGTACAGGTTGCGACCTTCCTATGGATACTCCTATGGAAAATATAGATGCTTTTATGAGGGTAGCTAAAAAATGGAAAAGTAATTCTCTTTAATCAAATTAGATTTTTCCCTATATATTTATTAAGAGAAATTAGATTTTTTCTAATTCCTCTTAATTTTATTCTTTTTCTATTTCCATAACTACTTCTTTAGGTAGTGCTAATCCACAGGCAACTTCAATGCCTTTAATAATCCCGGAGGGTACGGGACATGCTATATGCTGGCAGTGTTTCGATGCGGCTTTATATACCTGAGAGGAATCAAATTTAGTGAAGCATTCTTTATATCCGTTTATTTCTTTTAATTCTTTTTCCATATTTTTTATATGAGGACATTGAGATTCTATCTTTATTTCTACATTAGAATTTTCATCTGCCTTAACATTAACTGTGCTTTTTAAACCACATATTCCAGGATTTATGTTG
>JAABRS010000128.1 GCA_011390775.1 Clostridia bacterium
CAGAGAAGCAGAAGAAAAAGAGTTCCACCGTCTGCCGCTTCAAATTTACCAGTCTTTCCTCTTCTACTTGCTCCTGTAAATGCTCCTTTTTCGTAACCGAAAAGTTCGCTTTCTAAAAGATTTTCAGGTATTGCACCACAATTTATAGCTATAAAAGGACCACTTTTTCTTCTGCTTCTCTGGTGTATAAGATTGGCTATCTCTTCTTTTCCAGTACCACTTTCCCCCCTTATTATTACCGTACTATTATTTTCTGATACAATATCTATCATCTCTAATACTTTTTTCATCTGGGAGCTACTTCCGATAAGCTTGTTAAGAAATCGCTTTTTATTCTTTTTGCTGTTTTGAGGCTTTTGAGTGATTCCATCGGATTTCAAAAGAAGAGTTCCAATTTTTTTATTATCATTAATGATCTGCTTTTTTACAACCAATTGATCTAAATCTAGTGTTTTATTTGTATTAGAATAAATAATTTCTTCCTTTTCGTTTCTCAAAACAACATCGTAAGAAACATTTTCGCCTATTGTTTCTATAACTTTTCTGTATACAGTTTCTTTATATTTTAATCCTTCCATACTATAGTTATCAGAAATTACTTCAGAGTAGAAGTCACAATTGAGCAAATCTTTTTCCTCAAGTTTTCTACTAAATTCCCATATGAAACCGTATTCTATTTCAGATTTATATTTAAATATAAATATAAATTTTCTTTCAAAGTCAATAAAAGAATTTCCTCTATTTAATAAGATGTTTCTTGAAGCTTTATTTGGTTTTTTAGACCTTATGCATAAAATTATTTTTTCTTCATTAAAAACGCAAAGTTTTAAATCATTATTTTCTATAAATTTCAAAATTTTATTTTCCATACTTTCACCTTCTTTTTAATATTATACATATTATTCTCATAATTCTCAATTAAAATGTTTTATCCCAATGATAAATATAATAATTATGAGAAATTTGAGAACTATTATATTTATAAATCTTTAGTTTATTACTTTTTTGTAAATAAGTAAGATTATTTCTAATATATTTTCTCATTTAATGGATTATTACAGTTAAATCTCTCAATTTTTAGGCACACATCTTGCTATATATAAAAGTAATCAAAAAAAATATATATAAGGAGTGTTAATTATGTCAGAAAGAAATCCAAAAGTTGTAGAGCAGTATGCTCTAAATGAAATTCCTCAATCTGAAAGACAATCTTGGGGTAGTATTGCACTAATATGGATAGGTTCTATGATTTGTGTCCCTTCTCTAATGATAGGAGGGCTTTTAGTATCAGGGTTGACGGTAACAAATGCATTAATAGCAGGTGTTATAGGTTATCTAATTGTTGTTATCTACATGTGTTTCCAAGGTATGCAGGCAAGTGATACTGGACTTCCAACTGTAAGTGCTGCTTCTCAATCTTTCGGTAAGAATGGATCAAGGATAGTTATATCGCTAATTTTAGGTATAGCATGCTTGGGATGGTTTGGCTTCCAAGCTAATGTATGTGGTTCTGCTTTTAGTGGTATAATGTCTAGTGCTTTTAATCTAAATATACCTATACCAATTTCATCATTTATTTGGGGTATTATTATGCTAATTACTGCTATATACGGATTTAACGCACTTAAGTACTTAAACTACATAGCCGTACCATCTTTAATTCTAGTATCAATCTACGGAGTAGTTGCATCATTTTCAAATTTTGGAACAGATATACTTACAAACTACACCCCTCCTCAGTCAATGTCTATGCTCTCAGGTATAGCTATGACTGTAGGTTCATTTGCTTTAGGTGGAGTTATCGCTGGTGATTATTCTAGATATGCAAAAAATAGAAAGGATGTAATTAAATCTTCTGTTTTTGGAGTTATACCAGCAGGTTTTGCTATGATTACCATGGGTGGTATTATGAGTTTAGTTTCTGGAACTTATGATATTTCTATAGTTCTTACAGATTTAGGCGTTCCTGCTTTTGGACTTATAGCTCTTATTCTTGCAACTTGGACTACTAATACTATAAATGCATATTCAGGTGGACTTGCTATAACTAATCTATTTAATTTAGATGATTCTAAAAGAAGTATAGCAACTGCTGTAGCCGGAATTTTAGGAACCTTCCTAGCTGTTTTTGGGATTATTAATTACTTTGTTGGTTTCCTATCTCTTCTTACTTCAACAGTGCCTCCAGTAGCAGGTATTATGATAGCTGAATACTGGATTCTCAATAAGGGTGAAGCTTCAAGCTTCAAAGTAAAAAAAGGAATAGATTATTTTGCTGTAGCCGCTTGGTTGATAGGCAGTTTTGTTGCTATATTTTTAAAATGGGGAATTCAACCTGTCAACGGTATTGTAGTTTCTATGGTTATATATTTGATTTCTAAAAAATTATCAAAAAAAGAAAGGATGTTAGTATGAAAGAATTAAACAAACAATCAATTGAAGATATCGCATTAGGGGCTGCGCTTCTAGGCACTGGAGGAGGTGGCGATCCCTATGTAGGTAAACTTATGGCTTTGCAAGCTGTAGAAAATTACGGTCCGGTAAAAGTAGTAGATGTGGAAAGCATACCCGATGATGCTCTAATAGTTCTAACCGCTATGATGGGTGCTCCTACAGTTTTGGTTGAAAAAATAGCCAACGGTGGAGAATTCAAAAGAGCTTTTGAGGCTATGGAAAAATATCTAGGAAAAAAAATATATGCTACAATGCCGATAGAGGCAGGAGGAGTAAATTCAATGATTCCCTTAGCAGTAGCTGCTCAGATGGGTATACCTATAGTAGATGGCGACGGAATGGGTAGAGCTTTCCCAGAACTTCAGATGGTAACCTATCATCTGCATGGAATAACTTCAGGTCCTATGGTTGTAACTGATGAAAAAGGCAATGTAAGTATATTGGAAACCATTAATAATAAATGGTCTGAAAATATAGCTAGAGCAATGACTGTAGCCCAGGGAGGTTCAGTAATGATATGCATCTATCCAATGACTGGTAAACAGGTTAAGGATTGTGCAATAAGAGATATTATGAGTTATTCTGAAAAAATAGGTGCTTCAATACGAGAGTCTACAAAAAAAGATATTCCTCCTATTAAACAACTACTTGATGAAATAGATGGATACGAGCTTTTTAAAGGTAAGATTGTTGATGTTTTAAGGGAAACGAAATCCGGTTTTAATTTTGGAACTGTAAAATTAGAAGGAATTGAAAAATACAAAGAGAAAAACTGCGAGGTTAATTTTCAAAATGAAAATCTTGTAGCCAAGATAAACCAAGAAGTAATTGCTACAACCCCTGATTTAATATGTATGGTTGATACAGATAATATTTCTCCTATAACTACTGATGCTTTAAAATACGGTCGAAGAGTAGTTGTAATAGGTTTAAAATGTAACGATATGTGGAGAACTGAAAAAGGACTTGAAACAGTTGGTCCAAAATATTTTCACTATGATATAGATTATGTTCCTATAGAAAAAAGAATAAAGGAGGCCTCAAATGTATAGATTAGGAGTAGACGTAGGCGGAACAAATACCGATGCTGTTATCATTGATGATTCATTAAATATAATTGCTAGAATAAAAGTTCCCACTACTGAAGACGTAAGTACGGGAATATATAAAGCAGTAGCTCAAGTACTTAAAGACACAAAAATTGATAAGAAAAAAATAAATTATGCTATGTTAGGAACAACTCAGTGTACAAATGCTATAGTTGAAAGAAAAAACCTCTGCAAAGTCGGAATAATCAGATTAGGATCTCCCGCGACTCATTCCATAGAACCTATGATAGATTGGCCTAATGAATTAAAGAAATCTATAAGTGAGAATTACTACATATTAAAAGGTGGTTATGAATTCGATGGTAGAGAAATAAATCCTATTGATGAAAAAGAAATAACTGATGCCGCCAAAGATATGAAAGGTAAAGTTGATTCAGTAGCAATATCCTGTGTTTTTTCTCCAGTTAAAGCAGATCATGAATATAATGCTGCTAAAATAGTAAAAGATGTGTTAGGCGATATTCCTATTTCTTTATCTAGTGAGGTTGCAAGTATGGGGCTTTTAGAGAGAGAAAATGCGACAATACTCAATTCAGCTCTAATGACTACTGCAGAAATAGTAACAGAAGGATTCGTATCTGCACTTAAAAAAGAGGGGATTAAAAATGCCAAAGTATATCTATGTCAAAACGATGGTACACTTATGAATGTAGAATATACTAAAAGATTTCCAATTCTTACAGTGGCCTGTGGCCCTACAAACAGTATTAGAGGAGCTTCTTTTTTAAGCAAAAAAGAGAATGCTATAGTTTTGGATGTTGGTGGAACAACTACTGATATTGGAGTTATCGTAAATTCTTTTCCTAGAGAATCATCTCTAGCAGCAGATGTTGGAGGTGCCAGAACTAATTTTAGAATGCCTGATATAATGGCTATAGGATTAGGCGGTGGAACTATAGTTAGAAAAGATGAATCCGAAATTAAAATAGGTCCAGATAGTGTAGGCTACAAGCTCACGGAAAAAGCTCTATGCTTTGGTGGAGATACAATGACAGCTACTGATATTGCTGTAAGATTAGGGATGGCGGATATAGGAGATTCAAAGAAAGTAGCCCACATACCAATGGACTTTGCCGAAAAAACCATGGATCTAATGACTGCTGAAATAGAAGAAGGTATAGATAAAATGAAACTTTCAGCTAAGAATGTACCTGTTATACTTGTTGGAGGCGGTGGAATTATTGTCAAAGATAAAATAAAAGGAGTATCTGAACTTATCAAGCCTAATAATTTTCCAGTTGCTAACGCAATTGGTGCAGGTATAGCTCAGGTAAGCGGTACTTTTGAAAAACTCTTCACATTAAGTGATAAAATAACTAGAGATGATGCTCTAGAAACCGCAAAAAAAGAAGCCTTTCAAATAGCTTTAGATGCAGGTGCTAGAGAAGATTCTATAGATATTGTTGAAGTAGAAGATGTCCCTTTAGCTTATCATCCTGGTAATGCTACTCGTATTAAGGTTAAAGCTGCTGGAAATTTGATATAAATAAAAGAAGCTGTCGATTTAATTATCGATAGCTTCTTTTATAGTTTTTTATTCTTTTACTACAGGTATCCATATTTCAGATCTATAATTTGCATCATTTGGATTTCCAGGATAGTATACTTCTAATTCAGGTGCATCGGCATGCTTGTATCCTGTAGAAGGAAACCACTGATTAAATATTTTTTTCCAAACCTTCTGCATAGCATCCGGCATTGGACCTATACATTCAAATACAGCCCATGACTGTGAAGGAATATCTACTAAGTCCAGACTTTCATCTTCTATTTCTTGATTTTTTTCTACGGCTATCATATAGGTAAATTGTGAAGTTTCTTCATCCATGTCCATGCATACTCCTAAAATACCCAGTGGTCCTGCCTTTTCCATAAGACTGCTGCAATATCCATTTTGATGTGATTCCTGCCAAAATTTTGGTATTTCTATAAAATTCTTATTGTCTTCCGTTGAAACTCTAATGCTTTTTCCAATTACTTTAAAACTTTCTTTTTCAATAATTTTGTAATCCATTTGTTCTCCTCCTTTTACTGTTAGGTGGAAAGAGATTCTTTGATATGCTTTTATAAGATTTTCATTTCTTCCAATTTTTGATGGAGAGGCTCCATGCCATTTAGAAAAAGCTCTTGAAAATGACTCCGGACTTGAGTAACCGTATTCATAAGCTAAATCTATTATTTTTTTATCTCCAGTTACCAACTCTTGAGCTGCTTTAGTTAGTCTTCTCTTTCTTATGTACTCTCCTATGTTTTCACCTGCTAAAAATTG